>CAZQTE010000657.1:0-2509 GCA_964595615.1 uncultured Saprospiraceae bacterium | reverse complement strand
CTGCCCCACTACCAACACATAAAGATTTGACAGGATAAATTATCCTGTCAAATTTATGTAACTACTCGGGTGTCGGACGCTTAACTTAAATAATAGTGGCAAAATAGAATATTTACCGTAGCTTCAATAAAAATTAGCGTCTGACACCTATTACTGGATAACAAAAAATAGGTGTCAGACGCTGGCTTTTCGTAAAGTTTAAAATATTTCTTACTTTTTTGCTTTTGGTTGATTTAAGCGTCCGACACCTGAGTAGTTACAATTTTATAAATTATTTTTGGTGTTCCTTACTTAAACAACAAGCGTTCACCTTTCTTGTTTTCATTAAACACACCATTTTCATAAGCTAAATGCCCACTGACGAATGTATGCGTTACTTTTCCTTTAAATTCATGGTTTTCGAAAGGAGACCAATTACATTTATAGTGAATATTATCTTTGTTTACAGTCCATTTTTCACCCAAATCCAACAAGGCAATATCTGCAAACATTCCTTCCTCTAAATATCCTCTTTTTTCGACTTTAAAACATTCCGCAGGTGCATGACACATCTTTTCTACAATTTTCTCCAATGTAATCTCCCCTTTCTGATAAAATTCTAACATTACATTTAGAGAGTGTTGTACTAATGGTACACCAGATGGTGCTTTAAAATAAGTTCCTTGTTTTTCAGCCCATGTATGAGGAGCGTGGTCAGTTGCGATAATATCTAAACGATTATCCAATAATGCAGGCAATAAAGCAGAACGATGAGATTCGTCTTTTATCGCAGGGTTACACTTAATTTGAGTGCCTTTTGTGTAATAATCATCACTATTAAAGTATAAATGATGCACACACAATTCAGAAGTAATTCGTTTTTCAGAAAGAGGAATATCATTTCTAAATAAATCCAATTCATCACGTGTACTAATATGCAAAATATGCAGACGTGTATCATGTTGTTTAGCTAAATCAATAGCCATACTACTACTAATAAAACATCCCGCGGCATTTCGTATTTGTGGGTGATACTCAACAGGCACATCCTCTCCATAATGTTTTTTATATGCTGCAGAATTTTTTCGAACAGTATCTTCGTCTTCACAATGTGTCGCAATTAGCATAGGAACTTCTGAAAATAATTGGTCTAGTGTAACTGGATTATCAACCAACATATTTCCAGTACTACTTCCCATAAATATCTTTATTCCACATACATTTTTGGGATTTGTCTTTAGTACTTCTTCCAAATTATCATTTCCAGCTCCCATAAAGAAACTAAAATTAGCCAAAGACTTCTGGGCTGCTGTTTGATATTTATCTTCTAGAAGTTCTTGTGTAAGCGCATTGGGAACAGTATTAGGCATTTCCATAAAACTAGTCACTCCTCCTGCTACAGCTGCCCGCGGCTCTGTGTATAAATCTGCCTTATGAGTAAGACCTGGGTCTCGAAAGTGGACTTGATCATCAATAATACCTGGCATTGCATATTTACCCTCTGCATTAATTTCTCGGTCCGCAGGTCTATCAATTACACCACCAATTTGTTCAATCCGACCATTTTGAATAAATATATCACCATTAGTAATTTGACCACGGTTGATTATTTTTGCATTTTTAATTAGAAAAGACATATAAAAACGATTGAGAATGAATAGCTAATACTTGACAACGAGCCTGTACAAGCCAATGTAAAATGATGATTTATTTCTGACGCGCAAAACTAATGTCTGTAAATTTAAAAGAGGAGAATTTGGTAGATAAATTTCTTTTTTATTAAAACAGTCTGACAATGTTGCGACCTTTTATTACTTTTGCTTTCAATCTTGAGCCATTTCCTAAGCATACCAATAAAATACGCCTTTCATCGCAGCAAAAATAGAATATGAGCGAAAGCACAAAATCTCCGATTAAGCATATAGCCATTGCCGGAAATATCGGAGCCGGAAAAACTACACTCTGTACACAATTGGGAAAACATTTCAATTGGGATGTACATTACGAATCTACAGATGACAATCCATATTTAAGTGATTTCTATTTAGATATGAAGCGCTGGGCTTTTAATCTGCAAATTTATTTCTTAAACAGTCGCTACCAACAAATTTTGGAGATTCAAGGCGGTACTAATACAGTTATCCAAGACCGTACTATTTATGAAGATGCTCATATCTTTGCTCCAAACTTGCACGATATGGGATTGATGAGTACGCGTGATTTTGAAAATTATTTCACGCTATTCAAAACTATGGAAACACAAGTTCAACCACCAGATTTATTAATTTATTTACGTGCAAATGTTTCTACCCTTGTTTCTCATATTCAATCTCGAGGAAGAGATTACGAAGGTAGTATGAGTTTAGATTATCTAAAACTACTGAATGAACGTTATGAAACCTGGATAGATGGTTACAATGAAGGACCTCTACTTATTATAAATGCTGATGAAATTGATTTTTTCAATCGTCCAGAAGATTTAGGTAAAGTAATAAGTCAGGTACAGGGAGAATTACATGGTTTGTTTTAG
>CAZQTE010000656.1:0-2536 GCA_964595615.1 uncultured Saprospiraceae bacterium | reverse complement strand
TAGACTTTAGACGTTAGACTCTTTAAGCGAAAAATCAATTTTTCGCCTTTTTCAGATATTTATAATCAACAAAATACGCATTATGCTAATTTTGCTGGGGTATCTAACATCTAAAATCTTTCGTCTAATACTACAGTTGTCTCAATATATTTACTTTCATCCCTTCTCCTGGCTTTGAACTTAGCTTAAATTCAGCGTCTATCATATTTAAGCGATTTTCAAGATTTTTCATTCCTAAGCCTTTTTTATGAGCATCAGAATTCATATCAAAGCCCTTTCCATTGTCTTTGTATTCTAACTTAAGTTTCTCTTCAGATGTCCACAGACTAATCGTAATAGTATCTGCTTCGGCGTGCTTAAGACTATTATTAATCAATTCTTGTACGACCCGAAAAAGGTGCAAATCTGCAATTTTATTATGTGCTAAAGCTGTTTCTTCCTCGACTTTTATATCCACCTTGACTTTTCCTCCTTTTCTGATACTTTCACAGAGTTCGGATAGGGCGACGGAAAGTCCAAAATTTTCCAAAGTTGGTGGTATTAAATCATGAGAAATACGGCGCGTCGTCGCGATAGTATTATTGACCAAATCGTGCATATCTTTGATGACTTCTTTGGTATTTGATTTTTCTATATCATCCTTGCTCAGTTGATGTAAATTGAGAAAAAGCACACTCAATTTCGCCCCAACTTCGTCGTGAAGGTCACGGGCAATACGCTCGCGTTCTTCCTCTTGAACTTCAAAAGTAGCAAACATCAATTCTTTTTGATGTGCTATTTTCATTTGCTGAGCTTGCATTTGTTTTTGGAGGAGTTTTTTCTGAGATTTGAAAAAAAACATGACCAAAGTTAAGGCTAAGCCAAGCATCGCTAAAATGCCGATTGCCATCATTAGATAGATGTTATTTGTCGAAAGTTCAGTCTCCATACTTTGTTTTCTCTTGTTATTATATGTGCAGTATTCTATTCGGGGGAACAGAGCAAATATAATAACTGGTAGGTGTAATAGACATTTTTTGTACTTCTTTCTACAAAAAACGGCGTTTAGTAAAAGTAACTTAATCACTTTTACTTACAGTTGAGAAAAATAGAAAGAGCTTATTCTTGAGAAAGAAAAGGTCTTATCAAGAATGGTAATTTATTTTGACCTATTCCCTAATGTTCGTAGATTTTGGAAAGACTATGCGCCAAGTTGCGATTAGTATTAGTATTTGGAAAGTTAGATATAACAAAGCATTGAATTCCCAGAAATATTCATTAATCAATAGAGAATTTTCCATCAAAAATTTTGCAAAAACAAATATGAATAAGCTACCTGAGTAGTAAAGTATTATTGCTGCATTTATTCTATTTAGAATTAAGTTGTTCTTTATCAAATCAATACTAATTCTATTAAAAAAATAAATGATAGCATAACTTATTATTATTGCTTGTGTCAATCCTTTTGCATTACTATTGAATTCATCAAGAGGTTCAATAAAAATACTATTATAAATAATCATCACTACAACTAAACCTAAAGCATAATTAAAATATCGACTAAAATTATAATTCTTGAAAAGAATATCCTTGTAAAAAAGGCTAATAAATACAAACTCAAGCAAGGTATATAAATGTAATAAGGGCATATTATTGCCTACTAACTCTGCAAGAATATGAGCTAATATCTGAATAAGGAATGCCCAAATTAAACTCATTTCAAACCATCTTAAATTTGGCTTTTTTCGAATAATTTTAATAGAAAAAATTACATTTATTGCTGAAAGTAGTAAAGAAATGTTCTCAATATCAGCACTGATAGTCATATCTAATCTTATTGATTCTCTGACATATTAAGTAGCACCCCCTATTTATTTCGGTAATTTGACAAGATATTTTCCCGCCTATTTCCTCCCAAAAAGTAAGTCCGTAGCTTGGCTATGCACTGATTTTTTGAAGAAAATATGCACAAAAATCTCATTCTCAAATTTTCCGAAATAAATAACGTGTGCTACTTACTTGTCAGCGAACGTTTTTATTTAGGGCAGTTAGCAGGACAAGGTCGCACAAAATCATAAAAATAAGTCCCTCCTTCGTTGGCAGTATCTTCAAAGACTAAAACTATCTCTTCTACCCACACACCATTGATTTTAACGTCTTTAATCGCTAAATGAGCTTTGATATCAGCTCCTTTTCCCACTTTTTGCATCATGAAGTCCAACTCACAGCGCGGCAATTGAAAGTATTTTACATCAGGATTGACTAACTCTCCTCCTTTCAGCTTTGTAGTGTCAACTGGTGAAAATTTTGTAGCGTATTGTTCGTAACGACCAATTCTTTCTCCAGCAACGACGGGCTTTAATTGAAAAGAGTCTGGATGAGTCCCACAATTATATTTAGCAACGGGGATTTCAGTCGTTTCAGTCGTTTTTGGCGCAGGTTCACAAGAAAAAATTACAGTACCGACCCACAGTAATACGGAGGCGAAAAAAAGGTACATCCATGTGTTTTGTTTAAGGTTCATCGTTTATTGTTTTCAAATGATTGAGGAATTAGT
>CAZQTE010000655.1:0-2537 GCA_964595615.1 uncultured Saprospiraceae bacterium | reverse complement strand
AATGTTCTTTACTCAAACCACCCATCCCAAAGACTGTAAAATGATTTTTTTCATTGCCATCCAAAGCAATATTGAAGGATAAATCTTGAAAGTCATTTGTTACTCTTTCTCCAACTAAGTAAATGCCTAAATTGGTCAAAATACCAAGCGTAGAGTAGCGATAATTTGCCAGATAACTTGATTTACCTTCTTTAATCGGACCTTCTGTCGCCAAATCAATCCCCAATACTCCAAATCTAAAACGATGCTCTTTTTGCATCTTATTTCCCTTCCGAAAATGTACATCCATTGCCCCCGAAATCGCATTACCATACTCCGCAGGCATACCACCTGTAGAAAAATCCGACCGACTCAACAACTGTGAACTAAAAACTGTCACGCCACCGCCTGATGTACCCGGACGTGCAAAGTGATTAGGATTTGGAATATCAATACCTTCCAATCTCCACATCATCCCAAAAGAAGAATTACCGCGAATAATGATGTCATTTTCGGTATCATCACTGCCTTGTGCGACACCTGGATAGGCTAAAGCCAATCGCCCTGGGTCATTGACACTCGCCGCTATTCTATCCGACTCATCTGCCGAAAAAGAGCGGGTACTTACTATCGCCAAATCATTGACAGGTTTATTGACATTGCCCGACGCTTTTACTTCTACAATGTCCAAATTGACGCCACCTTCATTCATTTCTACCTCCATATAAGCAGATTTGGTAGAACTCACAAGGATACCTTCACTTTGATAATCCGCATAACCAATGTAAGTGCAAATTACAGAATAACGCCCAGGTTTAGTATCAGGGAAATTGAACTTTCCATCTAAGTCTGTAACTGTCCCAACTTGTGGTTCAGAGTCAGCTATAATGACTGTCGCGCCGATAATTGGTTGTTGGGTCACTTTGTCTTTGACTGTTCCCGAGATAGATTGAGATTGCTGTGCGGAAAGCAAGAAGGGAAAGAATAGAAAAAATAGTAAAGTTGATTTCATTGTTTTTCGTTTGTCTGTTCTAATGTGACATAAATATCGGCTTTTTTGTTTAAAAACAGAATAAGTGAAGGAAAACAATATGATGTAAGGTGTAAAATTAAAATTTATCGACATTCGATAAATTTTAATTTGATTCATATCGAAATATTAAGCAATACAGCCTGTAACTCCCCCTAAATTTGTGTCATAATTAATCGGGAAAGTTTAAATTTTTCTGATAAACCATTCACAAGTTCTAAGTAAAAGTTATTTAATAAGTTGAGCCATAATGCGTAGTAATTTTTTCTTCTAAGAAATTCAAAAAATCGTTGCATGGTCTGCATCACGGAACTATTTTTTGTGTTTTTTAGAAGGAAAAAGAACAAGTATAATGGCTCCAGTTATTGAATTACTTTTACTAAAGAACATAAAAGACCTAAAGATGAAAAATGTATTGTTTGTTTTATTTGTAATGAGTATTGTATTTGCAAGTTGTACTAAAGAATCCATTCAAATCACAGCTGCAGTTTTGGCTAATTCAGACATTGAGAACCACGAACTTTTTGATGCTAATTGTACTCCAGGCGATGTTGTATTAGACTCTTTTTATTTGAATGAGGCGACAATAGGAATGATGCCTGATTACAACAGATTAGTCTTCAAATCTGAAAGTGGGGAAACGATAAACTTATACAAAAAAGACGAAGAGCCAGATTATAGAAGAGAAGTTGTTGAGCAATTTTGTGTAAACGCAGATGAAGAATGGAGTGTAGGTTCTGAAGTTTCAGAACATTTGAGAATCGTATATGAAGGAACGATGTCATCTGGCGATGAAGTTTCTATCACAGGGTTCATGCACAAAGAAAAAACTTGGTTTACAGATAAGACCAAAGAAACGGGATATTATGATGACTTGCAGATTCGCGTAAATATTGTTGCTCCTAATTCTGTGACTTATCACCAATCTGCGGTTAGGTGCGTAACTTGGTTTGATGATAGTGTAGTTTCTATAGAGGATACAGATTTACGGTATGTAGATGAAAAATTAACGACTGTTACTTTGAATGGGCAGGAATTTGAGGACGTAATAATTGGTAATGATGACCCACATAGCTCAGAAGTGAAAATCTACACTCAAAAAGATGTTGGAGTTATTGGCTTTATTTCAACGACAGGAGAATTATTTGTTATCCAATAATCCATTTTAAAAATCAGGTGTCAGGTAAAACGCAGAATTTACCTGACACCTGATTCCGATAATTATCGGGAACACCTGACACCTATTTCAAAAACTCATCCGTAAAATGCGCCTTCCGCTTCTCCAAAGAAAATTTCATTTTTTAACAAGGGGAGAGAGTAGATTCATGTTGAAAAATTGAGGTAAAAGTATATTTAGAATAACAGTATAAAGGACAAAATCGTTTTTACAAGATTAAAGTCAAATGCAAGACTCTTCATCAGCAATGTTCCCCTTACCTTCGCAAAAGTAAAAGCAATAGACATTTCAAACTTAGTTTTAACTGAATTATACCAGCTTGATTTTGAATGAGTTAGAATAGCAGTCTAA
>CAZQTE010000654.1:0-2542 GCA_964595615.1 uncultured Saprospiraceae bacterium | reverse complement strand
TGAGTTCTACTGCCATGAGGGTGAAGAAAATGGGGATTGAGAGGACGACGGGATTGAGATTCATTTTGTTTAGTTGTTGGTTGGGAATTACGTTTTATAAGCCCCTAACCCCTGAAGGGGAACATATTTCATTTTTCAATTTAAATATTGAGAAAATATAAAATCGAATTTAGATTATGATTGATAATTTCATTCAAATCGTATATTCTCCCCTTCAGGGGTCGGGGGCTTATAAAACGAATTTAAACTCTTTTCCCCGCCCCCAAAGGCGTAGCCGGCATCTCCTGCGGTCTGCGCCCTTGCACCTCTGGCAAAGAAACCGTTTTCAAATGCGGTAGCACTAATTTAGCGAAAATCTCACATTCTTCCAAGTGCGGATAGCCTGAAAAGATAAAAGAGCGAATGCCCATGTCCATATAACGTTGCAATTTTGCAATTATTTGCTGCGGATTTCCGACTAATGCAGCTCCACAACCCGAGCGTGCACGACCTATCCCTGTCCACAGATTGGGTTCAGCATAACCCTCTTCATCTGCCAAAGTCCGCATGTCTGCCTGACGCGATACGCCGTAAGATTTTGCATCTAAAGCCCGTTCGCGAATTTCTTTTCCTTTTTCGGCTTCTAATTTTGACATTAGTTTTCGAGCGTGTGCGCGTGCTTCTTCTTCCGTCTCACGCACTATCATGTGAATGCGTAAACCAAAATCTACCTTTCTGCCATATTCAGCCGCCTTATCACTCATATTTTGCATCAAACCAACTAAACGTTCCTCCGTCTCTGGCCACATCAAATAAACATCACAATGCTCTGCACACAAATCAACTCCAGGAGGAGAATATCCGCCGAAATAAAGCAGCGGACCACCATTTTGCTGATAAGGTTTGACAGGTTCCGTTGGCAGTTTAATATTGTAAAAATCGCCTTTAAAATCAATCTCTTCCTGTGTCCATGCTTGTTTTAAAATCTCAATGACTTCGCGTGAACGTTGGTAACGTGTCTCCGAACTTTCATTTGTTCCAGGCAGATTTGAAGAGATAATATTGACTGTCAAACGCCCTTCTAAAATATGGTCAAGCGTCGCAATCGCCCGCGCTAACATCGGCGGATGCACCTCCCCGCAGCGGATAGCGGCTAAAAGATTTATATTTTTAGTCAAAGGAGCTACCGCGGAAGCAAAGGTCATCGTATCTTGTCCGACCTGATAAGAGGACGGACAAAGGATATTTCTGTAACCCAATTTATCAGCGGTCAACAATATCTCCGAGGCGTTTTTCCAGTTACTTTTGTATTGGTCTGGCATCTCTCCGAGAAAGTCTGTATCACCATTGCAAATGGGTGCGAACCAAGAGATTTCGGCAGCATCTAAATGTTCAGAACGAATTTGTATGGACTTGTTTTTCATATTTAGCGAATTTTCGCTGCGAAGATAGTAAATTTGTTTATTAGTTGACGGTTGTCCGTTGTCTGTTGACGGTCAAATGCCTTTAGTGGGGTGTGATTTTATTTCTCAAAAAATATTAAAATGAAAAAACGTTATCTTATTCCTTTGCTTTTGTTGCTTGCTTTAACCATAGCCTTCTTTACAGGTCCAAAGCCTGACTATCCTTCTTTTACTGGCAAAATTGAGGCTTTAAATATGTCTTTAGCAGAAACAGAAGCCTTTGTTGCTCAAAAACATACAGGTGTTGAGAACTTTAAAGCGGGTAATGAAAGCTACATTCTCTGGGCAGATAGCACGAAGCAAAAAACGGAATATAGCGTCGTTTATTTGCATGGTTTTTCGGCGAGTCCAATGGAGGGTGACCCGATTCATAAAGAATTTGCGCAGCGATATGGAGCAAATTTATATGTGCCTTGTTTGGCGAAACATGGTATTTTGGATAAGGAGAGCTTTAAGGATTTAACACCTAAAGATTTGATTAATAGTGCAAAAGAAGCGATTGCTATTGGAAATATTTTGGGTGAGAAAGTGATTGTACTTTCTTGTTCGACGGGCGGAACTTTGTCTGCCTATTTAGCAGCTGAAAATCCTGAGATGATTGATGCGCAAATAGCTTTTTCACCTAATATTGATTTGGCAGACCCTACTTCAGAATTGTTGACTTTGCCTTGGGGCTTACCCTTAGCACAACAAGTCTCTGGTAGCGAATATCGCCACGTCCCTATTCCCGAAAATTGTGCGCCTTACTGGACTATGGATTATCGTTTGGAAGGAATTATTGCTTTAAAAGCTTTGATTGAAGAGACGATGTACACTGATATTTTCAAAAAAATCAAACAACCGCTTTTTGTTGGATATTATTATAAAGATGAGGAAAATAGGGATAAAACAGTTTCTATTCCTGCGATGAAAACATTTTTTGAGGAAATAAATACGCCTGCTGATAAGAAAGTTATTCATGCTTTTCCGAATGGTGCGCATGTGATGTTATCGCCTTTGCAAAGTCGGAATTTGGATGCGGTGCGGAAGGAGATATTTGGATTTGCGGAGAATATTTTAGGTTTGAAGGAAATATGAAATATGAAATATGAAATATGAAA
>CAZQTE010000653.1:1476-2544 GCA_964595615.1 uncultured Saprospiraceae bacterium | reverse complement strand
CTAATCTGTCTTAATCGATTTGTCAAAGGGCACTTTAAATTGATAAAGTACATCAGAAGATTTATCATCGCTCAACACATCGAGTCCGTATTTCACTTGCGTCGCATCCCCAAATAAAAAAGTACCAAACATTCTATCCCAAAAAGAAAAAATATTTCCAAAGTTAGTATCCGTCCATGGACGCTCAAAATGGTGATGGAATTTATGCATACTTGGCGTGATAAAGAATAAGCTTAATGTTTTGTCCAACCAAAGTGGTAGTCTAATATTTGCATGAGAAAAATAAGTAAACAAGATACTTGTGATGCGATAAACCAAATAGAAAGCCAAAGGCATTCCCATAATGATAATTGCTGCTAAAGCAAAAGTCTCTCTAATCATATAGTCTCCAGGGTGATGGCGCGTACCTGTAGTCGCATCTACCTCTGTATCACTGTGATGTACCATGTGAAATTTCCACATCCAAGCTACTCTGTGCAAGATAAAATGCGCCATGTATTGAGCTATGAAATCCAGCACCATGACAGAAAGCAATAATTCAGCCCAGACAGGTAAGTTAATGAGGTAAAGTAGTCCAAATTCATTTTGTGATGTCCAAAAGAAAATGCCAACTGTAGCCAAACCAAATAAGACATTAACGAGCATAGAGGTCGAAAGGAAGATAAGATTTCGACCTGCGTGCTTCCATTTTTCATAATTCAATTGAACCAGAGGAATCGCTCCTTCCATAATCCAACTAATAGATAAGCAAATAAAAATCCAAGCTAATTTTTCGAGGCTACTTAAATTTTCGAAAAACGATAAAAAGGCTTCCATTTGTAGTAATTTTAGCAGCAAGAAGTGTCTATGTTTTTTACACTATTTTTTAAGCTGCTTAATTTTTTTGGTAAAGATAAAAGTCGATGGAAAAACGATAGATTTATTGCGTACTGAAGAATGCATAAAACGTTTTTTCCAGAGATGAATGGTCTCTCCTAAGTAAACAATACTCAAATATAAGCACTTTATTAATACCAGTAAAGTCATTTTGCTTTTGAATGCTCAAAATGAAAATAAAATGACACGTAC
>CAZQTE010000653.1:0-1376 GCA_964595615.1 uncultured Saprospiraceae bacterium | reverse complement strand
CCTAAGTTGTCTCTTTTTCCTTTCGGTGAACGAAAGCGAGCCGTAATTGCTGTAAAAACAGAAATCCCGAACTTTCAAGTGAAAATTCGGGATAACTCATGTTTTTTGATATTGAAGGGACAGATTCGAATTACGATATTTTACTTGAAAGTAAATTTACCAGTACCAGAAATGTAGCCTTTGTTATAAACTTCTACATTATAAGTACCAGCTTCGAAAGCAACTTTAGGTTCCCATAAAAAACACAATTGTGTCTCATCGTTGCTGTAGTCATATTCTTTAACTTTCGTGTAGCGAATTTGCTCTTTGCTATCGCTACCGTTCATGATACCACTACCCATTTCTTCGATAGCTAAAGTCTCACCAGTTGGATTGATAATACGTACGTAAAACTGCTCTTTACCTGGCTTAGCTACTGCATTTTGAGTTGTATTAAAACAAACTTTCAACTGCTGTACTTTATCCGCACGGTCAGTTTCTTTAGCTTTTCCACTACCTTTTATTTTCAATCCTTCTACATTTACACCTTGTACATTGATGACAGATGCACGAACAACTGTCTTGCTTAAGTTCGCATTTTTAGAAGTCAATTCTTCTTTTTCGCTTACTAAAGTTGCTTTTGTTGTTTGAAACTCTTCACCTAATGTAGTGATGTCTGTTTGTAATTTGTCACGCTCGCCAGCCAATTTATTATTAGCATCAGCCAACTGAGCATTTTGCTCTTTCAAATCGTTGATTTGAGCAATAGCTGAATCCAATTGAGATTGCATGTTAGACATCTCATTACGTGCAGACTTCAAGTTTTTGCTATCACGTAATAGACGAGACACACGGTCTTTTTGGTCTTTTAATTCTGCCTGTTGCTCTTCAATCATCTTGTTCAAGTCTTCGTTGTTGGTTTTCATTTCTTCCAACTCAGATAAAGACTCGTAGTATTGCTTTTCTAATTCAGCTTTCAACTTTTCTTGCTCATCAATTTCACTTGCTTGAGCAGTGATTTTAGTATCTTGGTTCATTTTATTGAACAACAAATAAGCGTTTCCAGCTAAAAGTGCAACGATGATTACGGCTGCAATTGCAATTATTCTTTGTTTTGAATTATTTTCTGCCATGATTGTTTACATTTTTGATTGAGGAGTAAAGCATTTTTGTTTTTGAATGGTTATGTGCAGCTTAGTCTCCGAAAATCTTTTAAATTATTTATTATTCAGATGAATTTATTCTCTAAATAGCACAAAAGAAATTAAAAATTAACGATTCTTTTGTGTGTTCAGAGGTTATAATGTTTCTGAAAAAAAGAATGTTCGATAAAACGGATTCTTTTTCAGAATATTATTTTGTAGCCTTTAGTCTTGAAACTAAAGGAAATGTTCAAT
>CAZQTE010000652.1:0-2556 GCA_964595615.1 uncultured Saprospiraceae bacterium | reverse complement strand
AGGAATGAAACTAATATCTTGTTTCTTTTGCTAACAATGTGTGTGTTTTGTAGACTTCTTCAAAGTCGCGCCATTTACACCGATATTTAACCCCAAGCTTCGCATGGAGCTACGCTTGTAGACCTCTTCAAGGTCGAAATTCATAAAACTGCAAAAAGTCTAAATTAAATTAGCCCATCTGTTTAGGTACGGTAGGCTTTAAATAGTTTCCATCATTCTTCTTTTCAAATCTCCTTTTACTTCTAATTTTCATCTATCTTTGATAGATATTTTTCACTCTAAAACTCTTTTTCCATGTCAAAACAACTCAGAGGACTTTTATTTTTAGGTATATTTTTTATTGCGCAGATGACTTTTGCTTGTACTTGTGAGCAAAGGTATTTTTGTGAGTTTTTAAAATTTGAAGAATATGACTATAAAATGATTGCGGTGCGTGCTAAGGTCTTAGATAAAGTTACTTATGAAGACGGTAAAATGGCAGCCTATCTTGAAGTATTGGAAGAATACAGAAATGATGTTAATGTCGGAAATTTCATCAAAATATACGGGGATTATCATGATGCTGAATGTAGAATAAATATTAATCGTTTTCCACATCTGAAAGAGGTACTCCTAATTGTTGGAGTGAGTACGACGAATAATAATGGTATAGTTAACGAGATGAGTTTTCCTTATGAGAATCCAATTCCTGATACAGAAAGTTACTGGGAGTTTTCCCCTGTACACTGTCAGGTTATAATTCTTCAAATAGATGAAGGAGTCGTAAAAGGTAAAATCACAGAAGAAATTAGAGAATACCCTTGGGCTCTTTTTAATGATAAGTTGGCAGAATGCGACTTTAACTTTCAAGAATTGGATGCGCATCGCTGTGCAGATGAGGATTACATTGTCTATCCAAATCCAAATTTTAATGGAAAAGTAAAAATTAGAAATAGCTTTAGAAGACCTCCGATTAATCTAATTAGAGTTTTTGATGCTAATGGAAACTTTATACAAGAACAGGTATTCCCCACTCCAGTTTCAGAAACTTCACTCCAAACGAGGTCTATCCAAATCAACAATCCAGGCTTATATTTTTTAGAAATACATTGCAATGAAAATGTGGTTACAAAACAGGTTTTGGCTCTATAATCAGAGAAATAAAATTGTGTTGACCAACTGATTATCAAGGCATTACCAAACATAATCAACTAATCAACACAATCGCCCAAACCAGACACTAAATATACTGATTCAAAATATTTTCAAACAATTCTTGCTGACCACTACGCATCGCAGGTTCGCTGCTTTTGTGGGCGATTTTAGATAAGTCTTCAAGAGATAATTTTCCGTCTGCAAAAGCTTTTCCATTGCCTTTATCAAAGGAACTGTAACGCTTTGTACGCATAGAAAGATAATCTGATTCTTCTAGAATGTCATTTGCAGCCAATAATGCGCGTGCAAAAATGTCCATTCCTCCGATATGTGCATGAAATAGATCTGCTAAATCAGTAGAATTTCTGCGTGTTTTTGCATCAAAATTGACACCTCCTCCCAAAAATCCACCAGCTGGTAGAATGACAATTAAAGCCTCTACGAGCTCTAATACATTGTTTGGAAATTGGTCTGTGTCCCAGCCATTTTGATAATCTCCTCTGTTGGCGTCGATGCTTCCGAGCATATTACTATCAACTGCAACTTGCAATTCATGCTGGAAGGTATGCTGTGCTAAAGTGGCGTGATTTACTTCCAAATTCAATTTAAAATCATCTTGTAAACCATGCTTTTCTAAGAAACCAATAACAGTAGCAGCATCATAATCATACTGATGTTTACTTGGCTCTGCAGGCTTGGGTTCGATGAAAAACATTCCTTCAAATCCTTTTCCTCTGGCATAATCTTTCGCTGCATGTAAAAAACGCGCAAAATGCTCTAATTCGCGTTTCATGTCTGTATTCAAAAGGCTCATATAACCTTCTCGACCGCCCCAAAAGACGTAATTTTCTCCGCCGAGCTTCATGGTAGCGTCGAGTGCATTTTTGACCTGTGCGCCTGCATAAGCGACTACATCAAAATCAGGATTTGTGCCTGCGCCATTCATATAGCGCGGATTGCTAAATAAATTAGATGTTCCCCAGAGTAGCTTTACGCCAGACTCTTTTTGCTTTTCGAGCGCGTAATCTGAGATAAAATCTAATCGCTTTGCAGACTCTTTCAAGCTGTTTCCTTCATCTATCAAATCAAAGTCATGAAAACAGTAATAAGGTGCACCAATTTTTGTAATAAACTCAAATGCGGCATCCATTTTCTCTTTTGCAGCATCGTACGGGTCTGCTGCTGTCGCCCACGGAAAGTTTTTAGTCGCTGCACCAAATGGGTCACTTCCAGTGCCGCAGAAGCTATGCCAGTAAGCAATCGCAAAGCGAAAATGCTCTTTCATGGTTTTACCACCAACGACTTTATTTTCGTCATACCATTTAAAGGCTAATGGATTTTTTGAACGTCGTCCTTCGTATTCTATTTTTGGAATATCTTTAAAGTATTCCTTGTTTCCTAAGACTACTTTTGTTGTATTAT
>CAZQTE010000651.1:0-2563 GCA_964595615.1 uncultured Saprospiraceae bacterium | reverse complement strand
CAAACCTTTATAAGTTACTCTTTCAACGACCCTAAGTTTTGTCATAATCAAACATATTCAAATAATAAACCAATTAACATATTCAACTGACTCGCATTTTTTATTATATTTGCTTAATATTTAATCTCATCCATAGCGCATACCCACAGTTCATCCCACATAATTTATATTTTTTTGATTAATTAATGCTTTCCTACCTCAGGAACAAATAGAAATTTATGAAATTAAGTCAAACTTTTCGATGGAGCGTCTTGACGCTATTTTTTAGTTTATTGTCATTTTTGTCTTTTGCACAAGAAGCAAGTTTGCTTGGAATCGTAACAGATAAAACGAGTATGGAACCTCTCATCGGAGCGACGGTGCAGATTGGAGATACGGGGACAACTTCTGATTATGATGGAACTTATAGTTTGTCCGCAACAGTGAGTGAAGTGACTGTAAAAGTTACCTATGTGGGCTATGAGACTTTGGAGCAAACAGTCTCTTTAGTTGCAGGAGAAAACAAGATAGATTTTAGTCTTGTCGAAGCTGCAACAATTCTAAATACAGCAACTGTTACTTCAGGCAAGTTTGAAAAACCATTGGGTGAAGTCACCGTTTCTCTTGAAGTTATCAAGCCTACTTTATTGGAGAGTAATAATGCTACTTCTGTTGATGATGTCTTAGGAAAAGTCGCTGGAGTTGAGATTTTGGACGGACAAGCCAATATTCGTGGCGGTTCGGGTTATTCTTATGGTGCAGGAAGTCGGGTGCTTCTACTAGTAGATGATGTGCCGATTTTACAGCCAGATGCAGGATTCCCAAACTGGGATGATGTACCTGTCGAAAATGTAGAGCAAATTGAAGTTGTCAAGGGAGCAGCCTCAGCATTGTATGGCTCATCCGCAATGAATGGCATCATCAATATCCGTACAGGATATGCGAAATCTGAACCTGAAACGCGTTTTTCAGCATTTTACACAGCATATGATAGTTTTAAAGATGAAACTAAATCGTGGTGGAAAGCAAATGATACTTTAAATAATCCAGAAGGAGATACCTTAGTTGCGCCTTTTGAATATGGTTTTAGCGGTCTTCATAAACAGAAATTTGATAAATTTGATTTGGTAGTTGGCGCTTATTATCTCGACCGCGAGGGCTTTCGAAAGAATGAATATGACCAATATGGTCGTTTAAACATCAATACCCGCTATCGTATTAATGACCGTTTTTCGCTTGGTGTCAATGCTAATATTAATCGTGGAAAATCCCAGAGTTTCTTTTACTGGGCAGGCAATGGCGCATTGACTACAATAGGGGAGGAAGGCACATTTAGTACAACCGAACGAACGCGTTACAATATAGACCCTTATGCCGATTACTATGCTGAAAATGGCTTGCGTCATCGTTTTCGTGGACGTTTTTATAGTATCGACAATCTATCTGCACAAGGACAATCAAATAGTTCTCGTTTGTTTTATGGAGAATATCAAGTACAAAAGAGATTTGAAGATATTAATCTTGTCGCAACGGCAGGTTTAGTTGGACAAGCCTCGTCGATTGACGCCGAACTTTACGGAGATACTCTATATACTGCTAATAATATTGCAACATATTTGCAGTTTGATCAAAAGTTATTTGACCGATTAAATCTATCCGGTGGTTTTCGTTACGAGCGTAATGTTTTAGTCGCTCCAGATGAAAATATTATAGAAGGAGATACTATTTTTGGAGGAAGGGAAGTAGAAGCGAAGCCAGTTTTTCGCATTGGCGCAAATTACCAAGTAGGTCAGGCAACATATATTCGTGCATCTTGGGGACAAGGATATCGTTTTCCTACTGTAGCAGAAAAATATATTGAAACTAATGCAGGATTTCCGATTACTTCTAATCCTCAATTGGCTTCAGAGACAGGTTATACTGCTGAGATTGGTGTCAAACAAGGATTTAAAATATCGAATTGGACGGGATTTATTGATGTAGCAGGTTTTGTCTCAGAGTATCGAGATATGATGGAATTTAATCTGTCGGTGGACTTCACAGGTTTTGCATTTAGGTCTATAAATGTAGGAAATACGAGTATTAAAGGAATCGATGTAAGTGTAGGAGGACAAGGAAAAATCGGAGAGGTAGAGGTCGGGCTGATTGGTGGATATACTTATTTGAGTCCAAGATACTTGGATTATGATGAAGCTGGGATTGGTGAACCTGTTAATCTTTTTGATTTTGAGACGCAACCAGGCTTATACAATGCAGCGACAAATTCAGATAGTACCAATGTCTTAAAGTATCGTACACGTCATTCATTTAAAATGGATGCTCAGGCAGAAATTAAAGGATTTACGCTTGGTGGTTCGATTGCTTATAATAGTTATATGGAATCTGTTGACCGGTTATTTGAAAGTATTATACCAGGTTTGAAAGATTATAGAGTAGAAAATCCGTCAGGAGTAACTGTTTTAGATGCACGTTTATCTTATGCATTTACGGACAATATCAAGCTATCTGTACTAGCTAGGAATATTCT
This sequence comes from uncultured Saprospiraceae bacterium, assembly GCA_964595615.1. Lineage (GTDB taxonomy): Bacteria > Bacteroidota > Bacteroidia > Chitinophagales > Saprospiraceae > JAHDCG01. The sequence goes on along the minus strand of CAZQTE010000651.1, from coordinate 57 downwards.
AAATACCGATTATATCCGCCGACCAGGTTATCAAGAAGCGCCAAGAAGTTATACGGC
>CAZQTE010000650.1:0-2567 GCA_964595615.1 uncultured Saprospiraceae bacterium | reverse complement strand
AGTCGGCATTTTTTCTATCCATTCCTCAATGAGCGCAATACCTTCTTTGTGCAAAAGTTGGCGACCTATCTCAGGCATTCGAACTCCAGGGTCCGTGCTATTCATGCGGTGTAAAAGAATACTCTCGTTAGGTTCGCCTGGTGCAATGCCATATTTTTTGCCGCCACTTCCGCGGCCTGCGGCTATTGGAGCTTTGTTGATGCCTAAAGCTGCGGGGTCTGTTTCGCTGCTATGTAGGAACATTCCTGAAGTGTTTGCCGCGCCATGTGGATTGTGACAGTAAGCGCAATTAGCATCTAAATAGGCACGAGCACGGTCATTAAGACTATGTGCTTCGGTGTTGTTGTAATCTGCTAATTGAGGTAACTTTTCTTTGATAGGTAGATTCTCAACAATTCCCATAGCTCGCCAATGGTCTAGTTGATTTTCTGTACCCGTTTTGTAGTCAAAGTTGCCATTTAATTGACGGGCAGAAGGACCAATTGGTCGTACTTTTTTATCATAACCGTGACAACCTTTACATTGATTTTTGTTTGGTACACTATAGTTAATTTTCTGTTTTTTACCATTTTCATCGCGCCATTCTATTTCGCGCTTTCCACCGATTACAGATAGCTTTGCATCCGTTTGTTCTTCATTCCAGATATAAGGTAAGGCTGTCCACTCCCCTGCTTCTTTTATTAAAACACGTGTTTCCATGATGGTCTTTCCTTTCTCTGGTTTGCGCGCATCATTGTGATAATAGAAAGTTTTGATGATTTGTGTCCCTTCGGGAAAATCCAATACCTGATCTTCGCGATAGTTAACTTTTGCTCCTTCGGGCAGGCGAATAAAGCGTTGTTTCTTAGCATAATCTGAGAAAAGTGGTGCATTTAAGGCATAAGGCAATAGGTCAGAAGCAGGCGAAAGCTCTGCCATTTTGCCCTCAAAAAAGGTATATTCTGATAATTGCTTTTTATAATTTTTCTTTATATCAAAAGAACGGTCTGTATTGAATGCAGTCCAGAAGAAAGCACTCAAACAGAGAAGGATGAGAATTTGTTTTTTCATTTTTTTGGTTATGATGGTTGTTAGTTATTGATGATTGTGTTAAGTGCTTGGACAGAAAAACACAATAACCAATAACTAACACCCCTATTTTTCACATTCAAATGGAGTAATATCTCTATTTAAATTTTCAAACTTATTAGCTGCATCTAAATTGCCAAAAGTTCCATTTTTATTGTCTTTAAAGCAAATTTCGTAGCCTACTTTGCGCTTACCATTTGCATCAAAATGACTTTCATCGGTAATGCCATCATAGATGATACTTGGTGTTGTCTTTTTATATTTGATACGAACTAAAGCTGCTAATTTATTCTTTAATGTTGGCTTTTTATTGCTACTCTCAAAATTGTTGTCATTTACAAAAATGCCATACGGATATGGGTCGTACTCCTCGTCGTTGATTTTGTTTTCGGTAATATAATAACTCGCAATAGCCAAGCCAAAAGAACGATTGTTAACTATCTGATTTCCATAGACTTGGACATCACTTGTTGCCAAAATCATTACACCTGTTCCGGGCGGTACTTGGGCAACGATATTTCCTTTTGGAGCGAAGTTTTTGTAGTTATTATCATGAATATTATTATTAAAAATACGCACATTTCCACCTTTCTTTTTAATCAAACCTGGCAAATCAAAGACGAGTACTCCTCCGGTATTTCCATAAGCTTCATTATCAAAAACATCTGCATTAGTAGAATTCTCAATTTCAATACCTGCTACATTATTGATTGCTTTACAGTTTTTGACGACAATTTTATCTGATTGGCCAACATAAACACCTGCATCTGACGCGCCAATAGCAACACAGCCATCCATTAACACATTTTGACATTGAACGGGATATAAACCATAGGCTCCATTCTTTTTATCTGGTTTACCTGTCCACTCTGTTTTGACATTTTTAAAGGTCATACCATCCACATTTTGTGCCTTGATAAGGTCGCCTTTACTGTCTTGAACCGTAAAGTCTGAAAGAACGATGTTTTTACAATCCGTAATCTTCATACCTTCTGCACCTTCCGTTTGATCTTTGAAAGTAATCGTCGTTTGATTGATACCCGCGCCTTTGATTGTGATGTTATTCTTGCCATCTAACCACAAACTTCCATTCATTGAGTAATTTCCTGGGGGCAGTATAATAGTCGCGCCGTCTTCTGCACTGATTAGTTGTTCTAGTAGATTATTTTCAAAATCAGATTGTGCGGAAAGAATAATGCTACTAAGGCAAACAAGAAAAAGGATGTAGAAACGTTTCGTCATGTTTTTAAAGTTGAAATTTTACTGATGCGATAAAATTACAAACAAATTTAATATTCTAATATTTTATTGTCGAAAATTAAAAGTACTCACTTTGTGAAGGAAGCTTTTTAGTGCCGTGTAAACTAAGGTTCTTTAAATCCTCCACAGTTTTTTTGTGATATGCAAGGGGTTGAAACCCCCTTGGAGGGCCTATCGAAATTGTAACTTAGTAACGACAAAACAATAAGTCCGTCATCTGGACAGGTCAAATTTTCCTC
>CAZQTE010000649.1:0-2570 GCA_964595615.1 uncultured Saprospiraceae bacterium | reverse complement strand
GTTCTCTGACAAATCCCGTGAAATGTGATTGAGAAAAAATAAGAAGCTCAAATTTTGTTTGAGTTTTGAACTCTTATTTTTTCACAATCACGGGATTTGTCAAAGAAACTTTATTTTATTGGTTGGTGTCTGTCTCTCCTGTATCGTGATTGACAACTATGACGGTTTCACTGTAATCTGCGGGGTCGAAAATGATAATGGTATCAATTCCTGTACGGGGAGTTTGTGTATCTAAATCTGTCCTTTCCACCTTTTCTGTACCTCGCTTTACATATTCTACTGTTTCTGTTTTCGTTTCTGGGTCAAAAGTAATGATTGTGTCAATTGCTTCTCCTATCAGTTCTGCTGGAATAATAGGATAAGTTTCCTTTTCTACGGTATAGTTAAGTAAGTGACACTATTTATTTGGATAATTTGAAGACATCTTTATTCCGCTATTTTCCTCTTAAAAATAGTTCCGTAGTGCAGACTATGCAACGATTTTTAAAAGAAAACTATCGAAAAAATCTTGCCTTCAAATTTTATCCAAATAAATAACGTCACTTACTTACCACATGAAAAAAGGGCGAAACAAACTAAAAAGATTGGTAAAGCTGCCCAATATTGCCAGCGTTTCATACTTACATTTGATTGCATCATAACAAGTCTTTTTTTGAATAGTGAATAAAAATTAAACAAAACCCTACCAACCCGCGACATCATCATCCGCATGACGCGGATCTCCACTAACGCTCAATCCTCCCTCTGGTAAAACATGTATAGCTTTTACTAGACCGATACGTTTCTTGGGGTCTATGATGTGTCCCATTTCCTTTAAAGTCATTGTATCAATGTTAATATCTGCTTCAGTCATAATCGTATTCGGCAACCACTGATGATGAAATCGCTTAGCTGCGACTGCTTCGGGCAAATTCATACCATACTCAGCCACATTAATAAATACCTGAAATACAGAAGTGATAATTGTGCTACCTCCTGGAGAGCCCACAACCATAAAAAGTTTCCCCTCCTTTTCAATAATAGTTGGCGTCATTGAAGACAGCATACGCTTATTCGCTTCGATTTTATTCGCTTCTGCTCCTACTAAGCCAAAGAAATTTGGTACACCTGGCTTTGCAGAAAAATCATCCATTTCATCATTCAAAAGAAAACCTGCACCTTCTACTATGACTTTGGAGCCATAATTCAAATTTAAAGTCGTCGTTACTGAAACCGCATTACCATCAGCATCAATTACTGAGGTATGCGTAGTTTCAAAACTTTCTGGTGCAATGTTGATATTACCAGCTAAAATGCTATCACTTGGTGTAGCCAATTTTGCGTTATAATCTGACATCCTCTCTCGAATGTAGTCTGGGTTCGATAATTTTTCAAGAGGAACTGGATAAAAATCACTATCTCCTAAATGTTCTGCCCGGTCAGCATAAGCACGACGTTCTGCTTCTGTAATGAGGTGAATAGATTTTGGAGTTTGGAAGCCATATTCAGCCAAAGGGAAGTCTTCTACACCTTCTAAAATTTGTAATAAACAAATACCTCCACTCGAAGGTGGCGGCATGGATATAATGCGAAAATCTTTATAATCACCAATAATTGGGTCACGCCAAACAGAACTGTAATTGGCTAAATCTTCTTTTGTAATTATCCCATTTCCTTTCTCCATTTCTTTGATAAACAGGTCAGCAGTCTCACCAGCATAAAACCCATTTCTTCCTCCTTTTTCAATACGTTGTAAAGTCTTTCCTAAATCTTTTTGAACTAACAAATCACCCGATTTCCAAGCCTCTGCCTTAATAAATGGACTAGTCTCAGTTTGAAATTTCCTAAATTCATCCTGATATTCATTCAATCTATCAGCTTCTGTTTTTGAGATTTGATAGCCCTCTGTAGCCAACTTAACTGCTGGCGCAACTAAATCGCCAAAGTGCTTAATTTTCCCAAAACGCTCATGAGCTTTTACCATTCCATCCACCGTACCAGGAACTCCTACAGATAAATGCCCTTTCCGACTAATATCTGGGATTACATTTCCTAAACTATCCAAATACATATCCGTTGTTGCCGCAGCAGGTGCTTTTTCACGGTAATCTAAAGCGGCAGTTTCACCCTCTGTCGTACGCACTATCATAAATCCACCACCTCCAATATTCCCCGCGCGTGGACAAACAACTGCTAAAGCAAAATGAACCGCAATTGTTGCATCAATTGCATTTCCACCTTGGCGAAGAATGTTTTTACCTATTTCAGAAGCCAGAGGATGTGCAGAAACTACTGCAGTAGAGTCAAAAACCGCCGATTGCTGTATAGAGTATGGTTTTATTTCAGAATGTTCAATTTCAGCTGCTTTTTGGCAACCAATGTTTGAAAAAAGTGCAATGCCAAATGCAAAAATGGCAAGGTATTGGAAAAGGTATAAATGGTGTTTCAATTGGTTTAAATTTTTAATTTATAATTTATAAAATATATAACTAATTGGTATAGTGTTTGAATTATAGCTAATTGTACTTGAATGACATTCTTTACAAGATAAATTCAAGTTACCATTGGCTAAAATTTCTATCCCAAATAGA
>CAZQTE010000648.1:0-2573 GCA_964595615.1 uncultured Saprospiraceae bacterium | reverse complement strand
AAACAATAAGTCCGTCATCTGGACAGGTCAAAATTTTCCTTCCCGATTGCTTCGGGACAAGCTATTTTTTACTTCAAATCGCTCCCCGACCTCCGGCACGGGGCAGGCAGCGTATCAACAATTATCGCGTTTTGAAGCCAAAACTAGCCTGTCCCGAGGCAATCTAAAGTAACTAATCTCTCTTTTGAGTGAACTATTCGAATGCGAATAACGTCATATAGAAAACCACAGTATTAAAACAATAAGTAAAAATGATTCAAGTACTCGGACATAATTATCGAAATAATTATGTCCGAGTGATTAATAAGGTAGACCATAGTGCGTAGTAATTGTTACTAAGGTGGTTTTAGTAGATTTTAAAATTAATAAATATGATAAAATATTCATCAGTCCTATTGTTATTATTCTTGTTTCTTGTTGGAACTGCAAGAGCTCAACTTACTGTAGATACAGTTCAATTGAGTAAGGAATTTGTCAGTTTGGAAGAGGCTTTGAAAAGTCCATTAAATGTTTACAGACTTAATTTAAGCAATCAAGAATTGGAATTTACGGATGTCAATTGGGCTGATTTTAAAAACCTTCGCTATCTAAGTTTAAGTGGAGAGCATTTAAAGCAATTGCCGAGAGGTCTGGGTGAATTGAAAAACCTTGAAATCCTTGATTTGAGTGGAAATGATTTTGAGGTATTACCGTCTAACCTTTCTAATTTAACCAATCTGCGAGAGTTGTTTTTGAATGATGAAAAATACTTAAATCTCGAAAAGAGTATTTCTGTTCTAAGTACATTACCAAAATTGAGGTCACTTCACATCGAAAATGATAATTTAAAATCTCTACCAGCAAATTTTGGTGCACTAAGTCAGTTAGAGTCACTGTACCTCAACAATAATAATATGGATGAAATACCTAGTGTGGTAAGTAAATTGAAAGGGCTTAAACTGTTGGATCTTAGTGGCAACAGCTTCGAGGTATTACCGTCAAGTTTTTCTAATTTGGTTAATCTACAGGAGTTATTCTTAAATGATGAAAAGAACTTGGATTTGGAGAAAAACGTCTATGTTTTAAGTAAACTTCCAAGATTATCGATACTCCACATTGAGAATGACGGTTTAGAAACATTGCCAAAAAATATACTTCAGTTGAATCATCTGGAGGCATTGTACATCAATAATAATCAATTTAGAGAGCTGCCGAAAGAACTAAATAATATCCATAGTTTGCAGTTTATTGATATACATGGTAATAAATTTCAACTACCTGAACAAGATATACCTCAAAAAGACTTCGGTCTTAGAGTAAGATTTTAGAATAAAAGGATAAAATCTCTTATTCTTTGATAATCCTTGCTTTTTATTTATTTGGACTTTGGACAAATCCCATGACAAGTGACATAAAAAAATAAAAAACTAAGTAATTACTTGATTTCAGCTTTTTATTTTTTGGCTGTCACGCCCGTTTCGTACCTCGGTCGGGGAGATTTGTCAAAGAACATTATTTTTCATAATCACTTTCACATGGGATTTGTCAAAGAACCAAATCTCTTAGTCGTCACTCCTAAAGGTGACATCACAAAGTCAAGTAGCTGGATGAGCCTTTCAAACTTGACAAAACTAAATAAAAATTACATGATTAAGTTAATGAAGCTTTCATTATTCATTCTTACACTTGCTGTTTTCAGTAGTTGTAATGAGGAGCAAAAAGTTAGTACAGATGCTCCGCAGGAAGTTAAACCACAAGTTACAGAGCTTGTGGAGAAAGTATTGACTAAAGAAGAACAAGATGCTCTGACGCCCGATATGGTCTTGGAGATGCTGGAAGGAGGGAATATCTTTTTTATAAACAATGACCTTACTGCGAGAAATCACTCCGCACAGGTGCGTAAAAGTACACTTTCGCAATATCCAAAAGCAATTGTTTTATCTTGTGTGGATAGCCGAGTGCCTGTTGAAGATGTCTTTAATAGAGGTATTGGAGATATGTTTGTGGCGAGAGTAGCGGGTAATTTTGTGAATGAAGACATACTCGGTAGTATGGAATTTGCTTGTAAAGTTTCTGGATCTAAATTGATTTTAGTAATGGGACATGAGCATTGTGGAGCTATAAAAGCGGCAATTGATGATGTGAAATTAGGTAATATTACAGCAATGATTGAAAAAATAAAACCTGCGGTTGATGCTGTAAAATATGATGGTGATAGAACTTCAAAGAATCAGGAGTTTGTTCACATGGTCTCGGAAAGTAATGTGAAAAACACTATGGAGCAAATCCGATTGAAAAGCCCTATCTTAAAAGAAATGGAAGCAAATGGCGAGATTAAAATCGTCGGTGCACTCTATGATATGGATAATGGAGTCGTTGACTTTATTGATTAGTAAAAGGTATTGAATTACTTTTACTTAAGAGACGAAATTTTAGTAAAAATGAGAGTTCTCCGCCAAATCGTGTGAAAGTAATATGGAAAATAAATAGTTATTTGATTTTAGCTTTTTATTTTTTTCCTGTCACACGATTTGGCGAGGAACGAAAATGAGGAAAAAAATCGCTCTAGACTTTGAATCCATTTTGTCATTTAG
>CAZQTE010000647.1:0-2573 GCA_964595615.1 uncultured Saprospiraceae bacterium | reverse complement strand
ATTATCCATATTTAAAATATACAAACCACTTGCCTCTATATTTATTTCAGCACTCAATTCTCCTGTGCTCCAGAGGTAGTTATTTGCATTTTGAGAGACTCCATTGAGTCCAGAATTTTCATTTGCGCAGATATCAATAGAATCTGGTAAAGTAGGCTCGATTTCAGGATAGATAATAATCGTTTGTTCAAAAGTGTCCAAACAATTTTGAAAAGATATAATCTGACGCACGGTATACGTACCTGACTCTTCCCAGCAGATTTGTCCAGGATTAGGTATTGTAAATATTTCATTATCTGCCCCCTCAACCCACCAATCCCAAGTATCCGCATACTCATTATTCAGATTTGTTGGCGCAGTACAGTTATCTGCACAAATCTCATTAGGTAAGCTAAACTCAGCCGTAGGGAAAACAGAAGGAATACCAACAACGGGTGCAGGTAGCGGAACATCAAGAGTAAGGAAAGTATCGTCTGACTCGTAAGAATTGGCATCAATTACTTCGAAATCATGTTCCACAATTATTGGACTCCAATCATACATAGCCTCTAAACATAAATCTTGTGAGTTTAAACCATCAATTTCTCCTTCAGGATTAGTTTTATAAAAAAAATAAGGATTATTGAAGGTTATGGTGTCTATAAGTCTCCCTACAAAAGCAAAGCCATCTTCATCTGTTGTCGTTAAATAGGGGTGAAGTGAAGAGTTTAAGACAGGAAAGACTTTTACAAAATCATAGGAAAAACTGCTTTGCTCAAATTTAACCAAATAAATATATGGTTTATTTATTTGATGAGAGAAAATTACAATATCATCTGTCTGTGTAGTCGCTCCATAAGAGACGAGAAAATCGTGAGGTTTTAATGGGATAACTTTTGCGAAAAGGACATCAAACACAGCATTTACTTTTAAAACAGCAGGAATAATTTCAAACTCTGATGCTCCATAACCTGTGCGATTTCCTACTAAAATTAAATCACCGTTACTCATTTCAGAAATAGAAGAAATACTGAAATTATCAATAGAAAAAGTAGTCTCGGTGTTTCCATTTTCATCTAATATTTGCACAAAACCATCTCCCCTGAAATCTTCAGACTCATCATTATTATTTATAAAGTCCGTTCGTCCAACGGTAATAAATTTATTAGTACTAGTTACTATAAAATCTTTACAGTCATAATAAGTTATTTTCGGTTCTCCATTTTCAATAAGTCTAATGGCATCATTTTTTAGTTCCTCCCCGTCTGAAGATAATACAATATTTTGAATGGAATTAGAACGCGATAAAGTAGCTACGATATTATTATTAAATTGAGTAGCAAAAAACATATTACTCCCTAGACCGTCAGGTTCTCTTATTTTTTTATACCAAATAAAATCTCCTACTGGAGATGTCTTTATAAGTCCTTTGTAGTTAGAGTTTCCATCCTCATTTCTCTCTTCTGCTTTAAATAAAAAATCACCTTGATTATCTTGCTTTATCTCACTTTGGTCAATTATCACAGGGTAGAGCGGTTCTTCCTGATTTACATAGTATTTGTTCCACTGTACGTTACCCAATTCGTCAATTTTCACAAGCGCATTATATGTTTGATAGACGCCTTGATTATTCATATCTTCTTGGGAAGTATTATAGCTAAAAGCAAATCCTCCATCTTGTGTTTTCAAAGCTTTACTTGGAAGAAAAATATTATTCCCCAAAGGTTGAATGAAGGAATCTTGTCCTTTTGCGTTAAAAAAATATAGAATAAAAATTGATGTTAAATAAAAACGTATCATTTAGTCTAGGATTAAATAAAAAACGGAGTTACTTGTGTTCACAAATAACTCCATTTTACTAAAAAATTAAATTAAAAACCTGATTTGATTGCAGCACAATCACTTACATATCCACTTTGGCTTGCGGGAGGAAAAACTCCACAGCCATCAGTCCCAAATTCAGGAATTGAATTACATCCCATACTCAAATTTAAAGGTGTTAATCCGCTTTGCACGGATAACTCACGTTCACAAATTACACGAGTAGAAATATTGATAGGTAATTGATTATCTGGGTGTCCAATTGTGTAGAAAGCTCCAACTAGAGTTCTTAATTCCATTGAACTTAATCCATCTTCTACTACAAAAGGAAATCTTTTAGTTACACCAGGTGTGTCATAAACATTACCACCATTTGGTGCATTAAATTGACCTCCTACTTGAAGAATTGTTTGTCCTCCACAGCCTTCATAAAATACTTGTGTAATCCAAGTATTATTAGTTTGTAAAGGAAAATTCTCACGATCAGCAAAAACAAGTAATTCACAATTACAACAATCTTGCGGACGCTTTTTTTCTAAAATAACTTGATTGTCCTTATCATCAAGACCATTGTTATCATTGTCAAAAATCATGCTGTTTGGTAAATCACTGTCTAGGCTTTGCTTGGTAGTGATAGGTACATCGGAAGGAACATCTGCAGATATAATGTCTTTTTCGCAAGATGAAAAAATAAATAAAAATGCGGTTATTAACAACACACACACACACACATGGTCGTGCGACTTTCATAGTTTAAAATACTCATAACAATA
>CAZQTE010000646.1:0-2605 GCA_964595615.1 uncultured Saprospiraceae bacterium | reverse complement strand
ATAAAAACGAAAAGGTGCAGAAAGTTGATACTCTGCACCTTTTCACTTTCGTAGTAAAAAATCAACTAATCTTCACGCACATCCACCTTCTTATTAAATTCAGCAGTCTCCACATCTTCTCTTTCTTTCACCCACATTATCATCTCTTTAGGAGTAGAAGTATTCGGGTCAAAAGTCACAAGGTGCATATTCATCGAAGGTGCTAGAGTTTTCTTTAGTTTCATATCTTGCTTGATATAACTTGCTACAAATTCATTGATATCTACACCACGTTTCAATTTGACAATCAACTCGTTAGCAATAGTACCAGCAGGCAAACCATAGTCGTTTGATGCAACTTTAGTCCAACCTTCAGAGTCTGCGAGAGTACGAAAGAAAGCAAAAATTTCTTTTACCCCTTCTGGGCTTTCTCCTCTAAAATTCACTTTCTTAATCATATCTCCATTGCGGTATTTGACGTTATAACTCGGAATATCAGTGATTTTACTATCGTAACTATTCTCCAATTTAAACCAGTTAGCAGCGTCAAAAAGTGCTACTAATTCAGCTACTTCAGCATCCGATACTTTTTTTGTATATTTTCCTTGTTTTTCAGAGAAACGTTTGCCTTCAAAATGAGCAATACCATTAGGTTTTATGTCTAAAGTATAAACTGGACATTTACCAAAACATGGTCCTTGAGAATACGAAAATGATTTTGCAAAACGATTATTCTTTCTTACTTCTGTAGCTGTCCAGCCTTCACTATTATAAATAGCATCCATTTTCTCAACCAAAGATTTTAACGCATCTGGCATTTCAGCACGCAATACGATAGTTTTCTCCCCTTTTGCAGATTTGACAATCATCGTTGTACTTGGCGCATCCAAGATACCACTATCATATCTGTCCTCTAGTGACATGAACTTAGAGTCCGCCACCATTTTTTGCAATTCTGTAACTTCTGCTTCTGTTAATTTTTTCGTGTGTTCTCCTTCCAAACGCGCATATTTACGACCTAAAAGAGAAGCTACACCACTTTCATCTATTTGCATTGTAAATACTGGACACTTGCCCATACATGGTCCACGCTTAAAAGTAATATTAACAGGAATTGCCTTTTCGGTCATTTCCTTAACTGGTTGCATTGTTTCCTGCCCTGCTTTTTTGGTCGTATCACAACTAAAAAGCGCTAAAACAGGAAGAACTAATAAAAGGAATTTATTCATAATTATTTCGATTGACGGTTGACGGTTGATAAATGACAGCAACACGTATCCCTTGGTTTCGATTAATGTTTTGTTATTGAAATGATGTTTGAATACAGGTTAAGCTTAATATTTAAGTACGTGACACTATTCATCTGGATAAATAATATCACGTACTTAAGTAGGTTTACATATTTATTTATTTCAACATTAAAACAGGACTTTTTAATTGCAGAAATAAATACGTCAACCTACTTAATTCGGGTGAAATATACTATTTAGATGTGAGAATGTTTGTAAAGACACATTATTTTTAGTTTTTAGAAATTATTTAATAGAAAAATGAACTGATTTATTGTATGTTTAGCATCTTAAGTCTTTCAGCATTCCTTATCCAGAATTTATAATCAATTTTATAATGCCAAAGAATAATACAAAAGTAAAAGTCGGTTTAGCTCAAATTGCGCCTGTATGGTTAGATAAAAAGAAGACGATTAAAAAAATAATTCGTTACATTGAGAAAGCTGCAAAAAAGGGTTGTGACTTGGTGACTTTTGGGGAAACCATTCTGCCTGGTTATCCTTTTTGGTTAGATTTCACAGATGCTTCTCGTTTTAATTCAGATAGACAAAAAGACTTGTATGCCAACTATGTAAGCGAGGCTGTTTCGATTGATAATGGTGACTTGAACGGAATTTGTGCAGTTGCAAAAGCACATAAGATAACTGTCATTTTAGGCATTGCAGAACGCGCTGCCGACCGTGGAAATCATAGTGTTTACTGTACGTTGGTTTATATTTTGGCAGATGGGGCTATTGGTCATACGCATCGAAAATTGATGCCAACTTATGAGGAAAGATTGTGTTGGGCACCAGGCGACGGAAATGGTTTACAGGTGCAAGCATTAGGAGATTTCACAGTCGGTGGATTAAATTGTTGGGAGAATTGGATGCCATTACCCCGTGCAGCATTGTACGGATTGGGAGAAGATTTACATGTTGCAATCTGGCCTGGAAATACGCGTAATACAGAGATTTTAACTCGTTTTTTAGCGCGTGAAGGTCGTTCTTATGTGATTTCTGTTTCTGGTCTATTTAGACGAAAAGATATTCCGAAGAATACACCACATTACGATTTGATAAAGAAGAATTGTGCAAAAATGCCAGCTGACGGTGGTTCTTGCATTGCTAATCCTGATGGTTCATGGTTGATTGAACCTGTGACGGGTAAAGAGGCATTAGTAGTTGCAGAATTAGACCATAATGAGGTCTTGAGAGAAAGGCAGAATTTTGATTGTGTGGGGCATTATTCTCGTCCTGATGTGACGAAACTTTTGGTAAATCGGGAGAGGCAAAGCACGGTTAAGTATGAAATATGAAATATGAAATATGAAATATGAAATATGAAATATGAAATAT
>CAZQTE010000645.1:0-2619 GCA_964595615.1 uncultured Saprospiraceae bacterium | reverse complement strand
TAATTCAGGTGGAATTTCTAATTCTTCTTGATTTAAGTGATTATTTAGCTCATTGATATATTCTAATGTTTGCTTTAATCGAAAAAATTCTTGTATCCTTTTTCCTTTGAAAGCTTTTACCATTTGCGTAGCACTTATAAATTTTCCTTCCGCACTATTTTCAAAGCTGATAACTGTGCCTTTGTAGTTAAAAATTTGTATTTTTTCTTTGTTATCCATTTTAAGTGTTTTTTTCAAAGCGAGGTGGGAATTCCCACCTCGCTTTAAAAAAGTTAGATAGGCAGTCTAAAATCTAAAGTTCCCGATTGAAAATACAAGACAAGCTAAGGTCTAAAATCTCTACTTAAAATTATTGTAAACCATATCCATAATCTCCGAAAAACGCGCAAAATCCTCATCTGAAAGACCTTCCCAACCTTTAGCACGCAATTTTTTGACATGCGGCATTAGTTTAGCATGAACTGCACGTCCATCTTCTTTCAAAAAAATCAACCAACTACGCTTATCTTCGGGAGATTTGCGGCGTTCCAGCCAATTTTTTTTCACCAATAAATCAATAATCCGGGAAAGGGTAGGGGGATTTTTAAAAGAAACAGCGGCGAGTTCATTTTGCGACAAACCGTCTTTGCGTTGTAGATTATCAATAACAACCCATTGCTCGGTCGTGATGTCCACGCCGACTTCTTTGAATGTCTTGAGGTAATTTTGCTTAATGAGCCGATAGTTTCGGTCAATCAGTAAGCCGTAGTTTTTTATGGCAGATTGTTTTCTCATGGGGCGAAGATACAAAAAAGGAGAGAGGAGAGAGGTGAGAGGCGAGAGTTTTTTCCGCCTTCGCGTGTGTAAAATTTCGCCTCGCACCTCTTCAATCTCTTCTATTTTAATGGCAAATAAGCCACCGCCTTTATCTCAATCAACAAATTCGGATGTGGCAATTGATGCACCGCCACCGTCGTCCGAGTCGGACCAGTATGATTGAAAAAAGTACCATAAACGGCATTATACCCTTTAAAATCCTTCATATCCACCAAAAAAGTCGTGATGTCAATGACATTTGACAAATCAGCGTCCATACTTTTTAGCAACGTTCCAATATTCTCAATAACGGCTTTTGTCTGTTTTTCAATATCTAAATGCCAGTTGCCGTCCGCATCTTTATCTGCGCCGATATGTGTATTATCAGGACGGCGGCTACTTGTGCCAGAGACGTAAATGAAGTCTCCAACACGTTTGACATGTGGATAATTGCCGAGTGGTTGCGCTTTGTCAGATAAAACTTTTGATTGCATGGTCATTGATATTTTGATTTGAACAACGAAATAAGGAATTTTTTTTGTGTTATTCTGGATTTAAATAAGATTTAATAAAAAATAGTTGTCATGGCAAGTAAATTTAATCCGAGATGTTTATATATTTGTATCTGTTGGAGAATAAGGAAAATTGAAATTTTCACCAAAGACCAAGAACGAGAAATAGTTTTCAAAAAATACCAGAGTGGGTCAAAGTCAGAGCAGACCAACAACTGACAACTACCAACTGACAACTAAAAAAAATGCCTGTTTATCACAAATTAGGAAAAATACCACAAAAGCGTCACACGCAATTTCGCCAGCCTAATGGAGAATTGTACAATGAGCAATTATTTGGAACTATAGGTTTCGATGGAATGTCGTCTCTTTTGTACCACATTCACCGCCCGACTATGGTTAAATCCATTGGCGAAGCGATAGATATGACGCCAAAAATAGCGGTAAAAAAAGGAATTACTGCGCGCAAGTTGGTAGGATTTGACATTGCGCCTAAAGATGATTTTTTAGAAAGTCGCGAACCGATGTTGGTGAATAGCGACGTGCATATTGGACTCGCTGCGCCACGCAAAAGTATGACCACTTACTTTTACAAAAATGCAGATGCGGACGAGATGCTTTTCATCCATAAAGGAACAGGAACGCTACGTACTTTGGTCGGAAATATCCAATTTGAATATGGAGATTACTTGATTATTCCGCGCGGTATGATTTACCAAATGGAATTTGACACGGAAGACAATCGCATTCTGTATGCAGAGAGTTTTCACCCGCTTTATACTCCAAAACGCTACCGCAATTACTTCGGTCAATTACTGGAACACTCGCCATTTTGTGAGCGCGATTATAAATTACCGCAAGACTTGGAAACGCATGATGAGGAAGGTGATTTTGTGATAAAAGTCAAAAAACAAGGGATGTTGCATTCTTTGGTTTATGCCTCGCATCCATTTGATGTAATTGGTTGGGATGGCTACAACTTTCCTTATGGATTTTCTATTCATAATTTTGAACCAATTACAGGGCGTGTTCACCAGCCGCCACCAGTTCACCAGACATTTGAAACGAAGGCTTTCGTTGTTTGCTCTTTTGTTCCAAGAATGTACGATTATCATCCATTAGCGATTCCTGCGCCTTATAATCACTCGAATATTGATAGTGACGAGATGTTGTACTATGTGGACGGTGATTTTATGAGCCGCAATGACATTGACCAAGGTTATATCACTTTGCACCCTGGAGGTATTCCACACGGGCCGCACCCTGGTGCGTATGAGCGTAGTATTGGGAAGAAAGAAACTGGCGAATTAGC
>CAZQTE010000644.1:0-2622 GCA_964595615.1 uncultured Saprospiraceae bacterium | reverse complement strand
ATCTAAAATCTTTCGTCCAAAGTCTAATTGACAAATCACAATAGAATGAACTACCATATTATCATAACTGACGGACAGACAATGAATCCAGGGGATTTAGACTATACCTCACTAAAAGAACTTGGCAACTTAAAAATATTCGAACACAGCACGTCAAAGGAAATAATCGAACGCTCTAAAGATGCTCACATTATCATTTGCAACAAAACAAAGATAACAAGAGCTCTCATAGAAAATGCTAGTCAATTAAAATGTATTTGTGTAACTGCTACAGGTTATAACAATGTAGACATTGCGGCAGCTAAAGAATATGGTATTCCTGTTTGTAATGTAGCAGGCTACAGTACTACAGCGGTAGCTCAACATGTTTTTGCAATGATGTCTGCTCTCCAAAATAAGATTAGTCTTCATAATGATAGTGTACAAAAGGGTGATTGGAGTGCACATAGAGACTTTTGTTATACACTCTCTCCTATTCATGAGTTTGCGGGAAAAACGATGGGTATTTATGGATTCGGACGCATAGGTCAACAAGTTGCGAAACTAGCTAATGCGTATGGTATGCATGTGATTGCAACGCATAAGCACCCGATTAGAGATAAGGGTAAGGGTGCAGATTTTGTGGAATGGGAGACTCTATTAAAAAGAAGTGACTATTTAAGTTTACATGCTCCATTGAACACAGATAATCAAGGCATTATCAATGAAAAAACTTTGCAAAAAATGAAAGCTACAGCCGTCCTAATCAATACTGGACGTGGGGGTTTGATTAATGAAAAAGATTTAAGAGATGCTTTGCAAGTGGGAACAATTGCTGCCGCGACTTTAGATGTTTTGTCCGCAGAACCACCAGCAGTGAAGCATCCTTTATTAGGTTTAAATAATTGCCTGATTACACCTCATATTGCTTGGGCGAGTGTGGAAGCACGAGAGACATTATTAGAAGAGACCGTTAAGAATGTAAAGGCTTTCATTAATGGAGAACCCCGAAATGTGGTGAACAAATAAACTTGAATGAAGCAAAAATGCCGAACTTCCATGACAGAAGTTCGGCATTTTTATGCAAATCACTTAAAAACTAAGCAATATTATCCGCAGAAGGGATATTCAATACCTGACCAACACGGACTGCATCCGGGCTTTTCAAAGTATCCATATTCGCTGCATAAATATCTTTGTACTTCATAGCATCACCATAGATTGCTTTTGCGATTTTACCCAAAGTATCACCGCTTTTCACTGTGTAAGTAGATGCAGTTGCACCACCTTGCACAGATGCGCTGAATGTACCCTCTACTGGAGGGATACGTAATACTTGACCTGGATAGATTTTATCTGGGTGCGTTAACATTGGCTTATTCGCTTCAAAGATAACTGGGTATTTCATAGCATCGCCGTATTGAACTTTTGCTATTTTACCTAAAGTATCATTTTTAGTAACAGTGTAAAATACAGCTGGTGGTTCTGGATTTGTAACAGAAACACGGTCGTCTACGAAAGCAATTCCGTCTACATTACCCAATGCTAAAATGATTTTTTCTTTGTCTGCTTGTGTTTCACAAGTACCTGAAAGAACAACAACATCTGTTCCTTCCATGCTGATTGAGATATTTTCATTAGGAAGACCCAATGTATCGATAACACCATTCAACAACATTACTTTTTGCTTACGCTCGATTTCAGAGTAATCTACTGTTGGTGCACTTGGACTTGGTGTTGGTGTTGCTGCTTTCTTTTTACCGAATAATTTGGCTCCGGCATCCTTTAGAAATGAGAATAACCCCATAAATAGTTTTGATTTTTAGTTGGAAACTAATAGTTGAAAGTTGTCTGATAACAACAATTAACTACATTTAATTAAAACGAAAATAGGAAGATATGAAAATTTCAAAACAACCTTTTTCTCTCTCTTGTATCTTTAGGATGTGTAATTACATCAAAAGTCACAATCCTTTTGGCAAAAATAGTTAAACTTTTTACGAAAAACAGTAAAAGTTGTTTTTAATATCTATCCCTTATAAATAAGGTGTGACACGGTATTTTTGTTCTCCACGGGGATTAGTTAATTTCGCGACTTATTTTCGACAACATAAAAAGCCTAGGTTCGTTTTAATTATAGGTTATTAGTTATTGGTTATTTTCTATCTGCAATGCCCTATTTTATCGTTGTAGTAATAAGTGGCTAACCAAACAAGAAAAGCTTATGAAAAACATTACTTATTATATCTTCTCCATAATCTTCTTATTCTCTGCTTGTACTTACGTGCAAAAAATCCAAGATGGCAAAATGGCGATTGACCGCAAACAATATGATGTTGCGATTGATTTGCTAGATAAGGAGTATAAAAAATCGAAAAGTCGAGTCGAAAAAGGTAAGATTGCTTTTCTCTTAGGCGAAGCCTATAAGCAAACAGGGAAAGGAGAAAAGTCTATTCAATGGTATGAAACGGCCTATAATAATCAATACGGAACAGAAGCTTTAAAAGAGTATGCGTATGCTTTAAAACGCGACCAGCAATATGTGGAAGCCCAACAAGCATTTAAAGATTTAGGGTTAGAGATTGGCAGTCCTTACGAATATCGAAAAGATATAGCAGCCTGTAAAATAGCAGCAGAATGGCA
>CAZQTE010000643.1:0-2624 GCA_964595615.1 uncultured Saprospiraceae bacterium | reverse complement strand
ACGATTTGACGGAGAACCAAAACTAATATACACTCAGACAAATATTAAGGCATAACAAAGCTTGAGTGCAAATTGTATAAAAATAGAATCAAAAATATAATGTCATTTTTGAATTTTTCTTTCTTCTAAAAATTTAATTCAGTTCTCTCTCAAAAAACTATGGCAAATTAAATTTAATTGGGTAGATAAAAATTAAGTCGAATGTAAGGCACTATTGAATTGGGTGTAAAAGTAAAGTTTCCCCTTTGCAAATCTATCTTTTTTTCATTTTTTGGTGACAAAGTGTATTTTTACTTGGACAATAAATCATTGTAATCTTATTACTGACTTAATAAATTACTTCCTTTGTCACAAAAGTAATTTTTTGTTTTATAAAATGGTTTTATAAATTAAGCTATTTTTTAAACTAATCTATGGCAAAATCTAAATTCATCATATATTGGCAGCTAATTAGAATTAAGTACTTATGAAAACAAGGATAAATCTCTGGTCAAGTCCTCGAAATATCTCAACAGCTATGATGTATTCCTTTGCTCAAAGGACAGATATGTCAGTTGTAGATGAACCCTTATATGCTCACTATCTGACACACACCAATACGAAAGCTTTGCATCCTGTGACAGCCAAAATTTTGGAAAGTCAAGAAACGGATGGTCAAAAAGTAGTGTCACAAATGTTAAGTGGACTGTCCCCTAAACCACTCACTTTATTCAAACAAATGACTCATCATTTGATAAATTTAGACGAAAGTTTTCTAGAGAAAATGAAAAACGTGCTCCTCATCCGTGACCCTCGTCGCATAATAGCATCTTACTCTAAGGTTATCCCAAATCCAACTATTCAAGATATTGGTGTAAAAATGCAAGCAGAACTCTTTCAGAAATTAGAACAAAAGAAAGCTCTGAACGCCATAGTAGATACCAAACAGGTTCTGTTAAATCCAGAAAAAGTTTTACGCATACTTTGTGATAAATTAGAGATACCGTTTACGGATAAAATGCTTTCATGGGAAGCGGGAGCACGACCTGAAGATGGTATTTGGGCGCCACATTGGTATTCCAACGTTCATAGTTCTACAGGCTTTCAACCATATATAGAAAAAGAAGTACACTTATCTGAGAAATTGGAAATCTTAGCAGAAGAGTGTACACCATATTATGAATTGTTACGCCAATATGCGATTGAAGCATAAGAAACGAAGAGCTTATCTAAAAATATAGGTAGTGGGTCAAAATGGTGGGGATGCTCACGTGGTGACTCAAAGTCACCTTGTGAGTAAAAGTTATGCATCAGTCGTTTTCACCCACTACAAAAATTTAAACAAAAAAAATCATCTGTAAAATTCCTTCACAGATGATTTTTTTATTTGACTTGTTATCTTTATAAAAGGCATTTTCAGAAGAGTATTCTATAAGAGTAACAAGTTATTTCCTACTCACTACATCCTCTTCTATCCTATTGCCCATTCTTTGTATTGCATCGATTATATTATCTAACTCTTTTGGATAATCAACATAATGAATTTGATTATCATCCATTCCCCAGATGCTAATCGTAATGACTTTTGTTCGATTTCCATAGGTTATTGCCAAACGCAAAGGTATAGGAGTTGGCTTTTGACGTTTACGCTTTTGACATATCGGCATTTCACAATCATAAATACGATTCATTTCAAAAAATCCTTGACGTGTTACCCATTCCGCAAATTCTTCTAACTCCTCACGAGCAATATCTTTCTTTGTGACTTTCAAACCATGTTGCGCACTCTTATGTTCTTTGATTAGACGTCCATCACTTTTAATATGTGTATAATCTCGCATTACTGGATTAACACCACCATAATACCCGCCGCCAATTAACTCAACATTAATGTATGTTCTCTTTTCAGTAATTTGATTTTTATCCTTCTTATTTTTCTTCTTATCTTTTCCAAACGCCCACCATCTGCGCTCTTTTTTCTTCGCATTCGGGTTTGTTTCTTCTACAATGACATCTGGCAACTCATTCCATGGTTTGACAAAAGGTGCCTCTTCAGCAGTTGTACTGACAAAGTGATATTGATAAGTTCCCTTAGCATTAGGCTGATTAAACTCTAATATCATCACCTTTTTATTCAGCTCTGTAATTTCAAATTTCTTGATATTTTTAAAACTGTAGAAAAGTGTTCGGTCATTTAAAGACCATGTGCCACGTGAAAATTCACCATTTAGAAATTCTTGATAAGTATAATCATAACGTAGATACAGAAAGAAATCATAGTAATTTTCCGCCTTGTGGATAACTGTATTGGACTCCACATGCAAAGTATACTCATAGCGCCATTTTGACTCCATGAGTTGATGTTCGTTTATCGGACCATACAAACTAGCATAGTCTGTTTTTTCTTGTGCAATCGCCTCATAGCCAGTGAGACAAAAGAATGTTAATAGTAACAGTAAAAGGCTTTTGGACATGGGAATGCGATTTTTAATTGTCAATTGACGATTGTTTATTCTCTATTTTTTACAATAAATTAAGACGTCTCATTTTCAATTAGTGTGTAGTCTGCTCATTTTATTGGTTATTGGTTATTATCCGTGAGTTAAGTGCCTGACATTATTTATTCGGATAAATTTGAGAGAGAG
>CAZQTE010000642.1:0-2635 GCA_964595615.1 uncultured Saprospiraceae bacterium | reverse complement strand
TAATCAGATGATGTGCAAGTGCATGTTGTCTGATTATTTTATTCATAAGTTCCAAGACATAAACAAAGAGTTCATTAATTCTAATATCACCAGCAAAATTAAGCAAAAAGTTAAGTTCCCCCAGTCAGGAGTTAGGGAGCGGTGGTGAGCAAATCCAGCGTGTTCGCCCCCTCCGCCCCCTATTGGGGGAACCCTACCGGGAGCGACTTGTACCGCATGAAATTAAAGAATTCTAACGCAAAAAATCAGCGTCTCATCAGCGTCTCATCCCTTAAATCCGCGTTCCAATCAAGCATTCTCAGCAAGCCAAAATCACACATAAACACTTTCTCACCATTTTTCACTAAATTTACAGCGAAAACCAGCCCGTCCCTAACATTTCGGGAATAGAAATTACACAAACAAAGTAAAAGAAGAATACATCTAAAGTACAAGTAAAACCAAATATGGTCTTGCCTGCGTTCAAAATTCAATATTCTTCCTTCAAAATTACTTCAAGAGAAAACGAAAAATTATGTGCGGTCGCTATTCAATGATTGCTACAAAAGAGCAAATCCAAACACAACTTCCATTCATCGAAGATGTGAGTGTTAGTTTGCATGAAAGTTACAATATTGCACCAACGCAATCTGCCCTTGTCGTCACCAACGAGCAACCTTTTGGGCTACAATATTTAAAATGGGGACTCATCCCCTCTTGGTCAAATGACGGCAAAAATCAAGGCAAACTCATTAACGCCCGTGCCGAAGGTATTTTCACTAAACCATCCTTTCGTGTTCCTATTCGTCAGAAGCGATGCTTAGTACTTGCCGATAGTTTTTATGAATGGCGCCGTAGCGGTACGCGCAAATTACCCTATCGCATTCGTCCAAAAAATGGGTCTTTACTAATTATGGGTGGCATCTGGGAAATATGGGAGAAATACGGCGAACAAAAGCGAAGTTTTTCCATTATCACCACTCCTCCAAATGCAGAAATGGCAGGTTTACACAATCGTGCGCCGGTCGTCTTTACGGATGCTTTGGAGTGTCAATTATGGTTAGATAATAACTCTTTGGAAGACATCAACTCTCTTTTACAACCTGTCAAGGATGATTATTTTGACATTTATCGCGTATCGGAAATGGTGAATTCTGTCCATAACAATTCGCCACATTTACATGAAGAAGTGCCAGAAGAGTTAGACTTATTTTCCGCGACTGGTTAATTTTCATATTTATTTAACATTTCGTGAGGGAAAGACTTTAGATATTAGACCTTAGATATTAGATTACCATTCTAACTTGTTAACAATCAACCTGATATACTTCGACTAACAGTAAATCACAAAGTATCTAATCATAAAAAATGAGCATATCTGTAACTTTTCCTAATAAAATAAGTCTATACTCATATAAGCGGCATCTTGGTTTTCGGTTTTGAACAAAACAGAGACAGTCAACATAAAACTATTTTAGTATTAGATGCGTTTTTAAACCGTTATTTCAATTTGTGCACGAATTTTGAATGTTTGATTATAGAGGCGTGCATGATAACACGAAAAATACGAATTATGAAAAAGCAATTTATGGTCGAGTTTGAAGTTCCGCAGCAAATTACGGAAGACTTCGCAAGACTTATCCCAGCACATAGAAATCATGTAAACTTTCTCTTAGCAGAAGGTAAACTAAAATCTTACGCCCTCGCTATGGACCGTTCAGGTCTATGGGCAATCTTCATGGCAGAAAATGAATTTGAAGTCATGGAAATCATCGCAACAATGCCTTTAGCAGATTACTTAACTCCTCACGTGACGGAGTTGATGTTTCACAACTCTTCTGAGCAGGTGCTTCAGTTTTCTTTGAATTAGAAAACGGTGGACGGTAGACGGCCGCTGCGCTTGACGATGGACGGTACGTGACTTAGGCAGCTATATGAATAGAAAAAGGTTTTTACAGATGAATTCTGTAAAAACCTTTTTCTATTTGTCCGTCCAAATCATACTCCGTCTACCGTCAAGCAGAGCGACCGTCTACCGTCTACCGTCTTTAATTTTATTCCAAACCTCAAACAATTTTTCCTGCGGCGGTCTATCCGCAGGTACTTCTCGCAGAGGTTCACATTCTTTCAGCGTCTCGTAGCATTGCTTTGGTAAACCTTGATATAGTTGCGTTCCTTTTGTCTTCCAAGCAATCATTTCATCACTGACTTGCTTGATTATTTTTCCAGGATTACCAACCACCAAACTACGTGGCGGAATAATCGTTTTTGCCTTAATAAAACAAAGTGCGCCAATAATCGACTCATCTCCAATCTCACAATCGTCCATGATAACGGTATTCATCCCTATCAAAACATTGCGTCCGATAGTGCCACCATGCACAATCGCACCATGCCCAATATGCGCCCCTGCTTTCAATAAAACGGTCACACCCGGGAACATGTGTATCGTACAATTTTCTTGTACATTACAGCCGTCCTCTATGACAATACCGCCCCAATCGCCACGTATCGCGGCACCAGGTCCGACATACACATCTTTGCCAATAATGACATTTCCCGTAACGGCTGCCTGTGGGTGGATAAATGAACTTTCATGGATGACTGGGCGGAAACCTTCGAATTCGTAAATCATTTTTTTGAGATGTTAGATATT
>CAZQTE010000641.1:0-2641 GCA_964595615.1 uncultured Saprospiraceae bacterium | reverse complement strand
TTAGGAGGGACTGATTTTATTAGTTTTAATTTTTATTTGACAAATGCAGGCGAAAATTTTAAACCTTGTGAAATGCCAGAAGAAAAGGTTTTAGAATTTTTGAACAATTACTCTTCTTAGAATCAAAAAGCGGTACCAACTCAACAAGAGCCAATACCGCTTTTTCGACCGTCAACTGACAACCGTCAACTATTCTAAAATAAGCTTTCAATTACATCTTCTTCTGTAATACCTTCTGCTTCTGCTTTGTAATTACGGACGATACGGTGACGCAATACATATTTAGCAATTGCTTGTACATCTTCGATATCTGGAGAATATTTTCCATTAACCGCCGCATGACATTTCGCCCCCAATACCAAATATTGAGAAGCACGAGGACCTGCACCCCAAGAGATATATTGATTAACTTTATCAGTTGCACGTGTTGTACCTGGACGCGTTTTTGTCGCCAAAGAAACCGCGTATTCCAATACATTGTCAGCAATTGGAATTTTACGTATCAATGCTTGAAAAGCTAAAATCTGCTCTCCTGTCAAAACATTCTTCAATTGGTACTTTGCATTAGAAGTCGTCCCTTTTACTACAGCAACCTCTTCCTCATAAGTAGGATAATCCAAAGGAATGTTAAACATAAAACGGTCTAACTGCGCCTCTGGTAATGGATAAGTTCCTTCCTGCTCAATCGGGTTTTGCGTCGCCAATACAAAAAATGGAGAAGGCAAAACGTGACGTACACCAGATACCGTCACCGAACGCTCCTGCATCGCTTCCAAAAGAGCCGCCTGTGTCTTAGGAGGTGTACGGTTAATCTCATCCGCTAATAAAATATTAGAGAAAAGTGGACCTGGATTAAATTCGAATTTACGGCTTTCGCCCAAAATTTCAGAACCAGTAATATCTGTCGGCATCAAATCAGGCGTAAACTGAATACGCTTAAAATCTAAGTCTAATACCTGAGCAATTGTACTCACCAATAGTGTTTTCGCCAAACCAGGCACACCAACCAAAAGACTGTGACCATTTGCGAAAAGAGAAATAATAACAGTTTTAACTACCTCATCTTGTCCGACGATTACTTTACCTATTTCAGCTTTTAATTCTTTATAAGCAGCCGCTAATGCATCTACCGCTTCTACATCGGATTTGTATGTTGTTTTTGCCATGAATTCAGGTTTTTGAGAATTTCAAAATTCTCCTTTTATTCGTGATGTTGTGTCAAAAATGGGAAACGCTTCTTACGAAAACTACCTTTCTGACATAAGTACATGACATTATTTATCTGGGTAAATTTGTGAGAGAGATTTTTTTCGATAGTTTTCTTCAAAAAATCGTTGCATAGCCGTAGTTACGGAACTATTTTTTGGAGGAAAATAGCGGAAAAATATCCTCTCAAAATGCCCAGATAAATAGTGTCATGTACTTAAGACTATTTGAAACGTCACAAATGTACTCTTTGTTTCGCAATCCCTCAAATTAGCATTGTCTTAATAAATATGATACATAAATCATTCTAAAAATCATGATTTATACTTCGATTTTGCCATTCAATAAAAGAAAAGAGAAATTTCTATTACCTTCGGCTTTAAGAAATGTCGTCTGTTTTGTAACTGATTTATCTTTTTTTACGTGAAAGATACTACTCCATCATCACACTTCGTTTCCTTCGGGCATCCAACAAGCCTCATCTTATTAGATTTGACACACTTAGAAATACATGAATACAATGAAAATTATTAGTAATCTACTACTACTTTTATTCTGTTTTACCTTTACCAATCAGATACAAGCAGCAAAAGTAACTTTTTCTTCAACTGACTTTGCCACAGTAAAACAGCAAGCACTAGAAAATAACCGACCTTATTTCGCCTATTTCACTGCCTCTTGGTGTATGCCTTGTCGTATGATGGATGAAACAACTTGGCAAAATCCAAACCTCGCAAAATACATCGACGAAAATTATTACGCAGTTAAAATTGATGTTGATAATTTTGACGGATATGTCTATAAAGAGGAATTTAAAGTTGTTGCTTATCCAACGATTATGTTATTCCAGCCAGATGGTACTTTTATGAAAAGAATTGAAGGGAGTATCTCAGGCTCAAAACTACAAACATACTTGGAGCAGTATGATGGTTTTGAGGACACACCTATTACTTATACAGGTGACCCAAATGATATAGAAAACGTTCCTCCTACTCCTCCGATATATACTCCTCAGGAGGAACCTTCTCCTTCTTATGACGTTCCTTCCCCTGTTTATGACGCTCCTCCAACTCAACCATTGCCAGACTATTCACCAGGTTATCAGCCCAAACCAGAAAAGATTGTATCATCTGGAAGTGGACTTTTCCGTTTTAATGTAGAACGTGAACCTTCTGACGGTTTTAGTGTGCAAGTCGGTGTATATGCTGATTATGAAAATGTCTTGCGTGAAGTTTCTGCTTATCAAGCCCAATTCAATGAACCGATTTTAGTGCATATTGATAAATTGCAAGACAGAACGGTTTATAAGGTTTTAATTGGAGACTTTAAAAAAAGAGATAGAGCAGCAAAATACAAGTTAAAGATACTGGAAGCTGGAATTCCAGAAGCATTTGTAAAAGATTTGACGACAATGCTGTAAATTTGTAATGAATTG
>CAZQTE010000640.1:0-2645 GCA_964595615.1 uncultured Saprospiraceae bacterium | reverse complement strand
TAAAATGCGGTATCGTGGGCTTGCCCAACGTCGGTAAATCAACTACTTTCAATGCGTTGACTAATGCAAAAGCATTGGCAGCGAACTATCCATTTGCTACAAAGGAACCAAACCTAGGTGTCATTACTGTACCTGACCCACGTTTGGATGCACTTGCAGAGATAGTCGTACCTCAAAAGGTACAACCGACAACAATTGAGATTTTAGATATTGCTGGTTTGATAAAAGGAGCGAGTAAAGGAGAAGGATTGGGTAACCAATTCTTAGCAAATATTCGAGAAGTGGATGCAATTGTTCATGTTGTACGTTGTTTTCAAAATGACAATGTTGTGCACGTAGATGGCGATGTAAATCCTGTACGCGACAAAGAGGTTATTGATACAGAATTGATGCTTAAAGATTTAGAAACTGTTGAAAAACGTTTAGAAAAGTTGAAAAAAGCAGCAAAAGGTGGTAAGAAAGATGACCAACGTATGGTCGAAATCGGAGAGCGTTTTAAAGCGCACTTAGAGGAAATGAAACCTGCGCGCACACTTGAAGTAGATACAAAAGAAGAAGAAGATTTGTTGAACGATATGTTCCTTTTGACCTCAAAACCAATTCTTTATGTATGTAATGTTGATGAAGATAGTGTTAATGACGGGAATGAATATACAAAGGTTTTTGAGGAAGCAGTAAAAGACGAAAAAGCGGAGGTAATTTACCTTTCTGCTGAAATAGAAGCAGATATTGCTGATTTAGAATCAAAAGAAGAACGTCAAGAATTTTTAGAAGAAATGGGCTTATCTGAGCCAGGTGTGAATAAATTGATTCGTTCTGCATACGCATTGTTAAATTTGATTACTTACTTCACAGCAGGAGAAAAAGAAGTGCGTGCATGGACTATCGAAAAAGGCTGGAAAGCACCACAAGCTGCTGGTGTTATTCACACAGATTTTGAGAAAGGTTTTATCCGTGCGGAAGTTATCAAATATGATGATTATGTTACTTTAGGCTCAGAGTCTGCTGTAAAAGATGCAGGTAAAATGGGTGTAGAGGGTAAAGAATATGTCGTGGGTGACGGTGATATTATGCACTTCCGTTTTAATGTATAATTAAGAGAAGTCAGTTAAATTCTGAAACTCTTTATATTGTGTTTTTACATAAAGAAAGCGTCTATAACTCGACTGTTGTAGACGCTTTCTTTTTTACACTGTCTATTACTTTTCACTTTTATTGCTTCTAATTCATCAATTTCTTTCTGAAAAATAGATAAATTTTTCAGACTTCTCTATATTTGAACTTCCTCTGATTTAAAAACCAAAGAAAGCTAATTTCCAATCACATAATATAAAAAAATGGCAGAAGGAGCACCAGGAGCGGGCAGCAGTTTCGTACGTAGTTTATTACTCATGCTGATATTGAGCATAATTGTATTATTTGGATACAAATATGTACAGTCCCAAGGAGGAATAGGTAATGCTATTTCTGGAGGAAATCATACCAGTGTTCCAGAAGAATATACAATCAACTACGTTCCCGCAAATTTTAATCCCGAATTACCTGACGATGGGACGATAATGGCTATCGTAGCGAACCCATATCGTTATGCACGAGAGTTTGACGATTTGGTTAGGAACTTAAATTTATCACTCTTAGGACACGTTTCTAATCGGATGAATCTGCCCGACAGTTTGCGTGCGAAAATAGTCAGTGAATACGATACACATCATCCTTATCTTAAAAAATTATACTTCAATGATTTTGTAGCCTTACAAGATAGTACTTCTGCCATGTATGAAAAATGGTACAATGCTGAAAATCAAAATGCGGTAGATTTATTAGAAGAAATAACAGGAAAATACACTTGTTTTCTTGTTAATCAAGTCATTACTTCCGTCTTAAAAACAAACGGTGGTACGATGAATATCAAAGGCGAGTCTGTAAACACACCCTGCGGTGTCGCTATGGCAGAAGGATTACAGCCTATGATAAAACGATTAAAAGAAGAAGCTGCAATCCAAGACTTTAGCAATTCAAAAGGCTTTTTGGAAGAGCGTGTCGAGAATGCTATTGCCGAGTTGGCAACTATGGAAGTCACTGAGCGTAAAGGTCTAACACGCTCTATGAAAACCAAAGTATTGGGAATGGAAGTCAGTAGTACAGACATCGAAATCTCTGCAATCAGTATTTTAAAAGTTGGTTTTGACCTTCAAAAGTTCTTTGATGTTTCCCTAGATAGTGGTAAAAAACGTGTAACAGTAACTCTTCCAGACCCGCAAGTTTTATCACATGAAGTCTATCCAAGTATTGACAAATTGGATGTTGGTTGGATGCGAGAAATTGCAGAGTCCGATTTCAATAAAAACTTCAATCTTCTACGTCGGGAGTTCCGTAAAACAGCCTATACTGCTGAGGTAGAACATGAAGCAAAGTCAAAAGCTGCGGACTTAATGAAAACCATGCTCACCCCAATGGTGCAAAATCTTGACAAGAGATACAAGCTCATTGTCCAATTTCAACAACTCAATCCAGAACCTTTTGAGACTCCAGCGGATACGCCACAGGAGCAAGAAAGTATTAAATTTGAAGGATAAAAAAGGGTTAAGAGGTTGTAAGTAAAAGTAATTCAATAACTTGAGCCATTATACTTGTTCTTTTTCCTT
>CAZQTE010000639.1:0-2646 GCA_964595615.1 uncultured Saprospiraceae bacterium | reverse complement strand
AATTTTTATTAAAATCTACTACTTTTACACTATAATAAACATCAGTATGAAAAATTACCTACTCATTCTATTCGTTTTTGGCGCTACCTATATATATGGTCAAAAAACAGAATTAACGTATTATCTTCCAGATATTTCTTACGATAAGTCCATTCCAACACCCGAAGAAGTACTGGGGTATATGCCCGGTGACTGGCACATTAGCCACGACCAATTGGTGATGTATATGAAGGTCTTAGCCGCTGCATCTGATAAGGTGACGGTAGAAGAATATGCTCGCAGCTATGAACATCGTCCGTTGGTCTTACTGACGATTACTTCTAAGAAAAACCAAGCTGATATTGATAATATACGTCGTCAGCATGTCGCGTTGACAGACCCTAATCTATCGGCAAAAATTGACATTTCTAAAATGCCTGCCGTTGTGTATCAAGGGTTTAGCATTCACGGAAATGAACCAAGTGGAGGTAATGCTGCGCCGTTAGTTGCCTATTATTTGGCTGCAGGAAAAAGCAAGGAGGTTGAGAATTTATTAGAAAATACCATCATTTTATTAGACCCCTGTTATAATCCGGATGGCTTCAATCGTTTTGCCAGTTGGGTGAATAGCCATAAAAGTGAGACGCTTGTTTCTGACCCACAAGACCGCGAATATGAGGAGGCTTGGCCTCGCGGACGGACGAATCATTATTGGTTTGATTTGAACAGAGATTGGTTGCCAATTCAGCATCCTGAAAGTCAGGGGCGTATCAAAAATTTTCACCATTGGAAACCAAACGTGCTTACTGACCATCACGAGATGGGGTCAAATGCTACTTTCTTTTTTCAACCTGGTATTCCGACTCGAACCAATCCTTTGACGCCACAAAAGAATCAGGATTTGACGTTTGAAATTGGTGAATTTCATGCTGCAGCTTTAGATGAAATTGGCTCGTTATACTACACACAGGAGTCGTTCGATGATTTTTATTATGGAAAAGGTTCGACTTATCCAGATGTCAATGGTTCTATCGGCATTTTGTTTGAACAAGCGAGTTCACGCGGACATTTGCAAGAGACTCGAAATGGTTTGCTATCTTTTCCATTTACGATTAGAAATCAAGTAAAAACCGCACTTTCTACACAAAAAGCAGCGGTAGAAATGCGCGAAAAACTACTCGATTATCAGCGTGAATTTTACAAATCGGGCTTAGAAAATGCTCAAAAGGGTAGCGCAAAAGCCTATACTTTCTCAGATAATGAAGACCCTGAGAAGTTGAAGCATTTTCTCGATATTTTGTTGGCACATCAAATTGAGGTTTACGAAATGAAAGGTAAAAACAGAGATTTCGTCGTTCCTTTAGAACAGCCACAAAGTCGTTTGGTAGAAGCCATTTTTGGACGAATGACAACTTTTCAAGACAGTTTATTTTATGATATTTCTGCATGGACTCTACCATTGGCATTTAATTTAAAACATGAATCGTTAGATAAAAATGGGTTTTCAAATGGCATATTAGGAACAAAAATTACCAGTACGAACGAATTTTCAAAACCCATTATACCGAAAGTCAGTAACTATGCTTATTTGATGGAATGGAATGGCTATTATGCGCCAAAAGCGTTGCATGCTTTACAGCAAAAAGGACTTCGGACAAAGGTCGCCACCAATCCATTCTCGACTGCTGATGGTAAGCAATTCGCACAAGGAACCATCTTGATACCTCTTCAAAATCAGGAACTTAGTGAAGCTGAAATCTATCAACTGGTGCAAAAAGTGAGTAAGGACTGCAATGTGCAATTTCATACCGCTTCTACAGGTCTAACACCAACAGGAATTGACTTCGGTAGTCGAAATTTTGCCGACTTAAATCTGCCAAAAGTGATGATGGTTGTCGGTGACGGTGTGACGAGCTATGACGCTGGTGAGGTTTGGCATTTGTTGGATAGCCGTTACCATATTCCGTTGACGAAAATTGCGGCGCGCGAAATTTCGAATAGCGATTTGAATAAATACAACGTCATCGTTATGGTCAATGGGTCTTATGGAAATTTGCCCAATAGAGGTGTGGAAAAGATTAAAAAATTTGTTGAGGGAGGCGGGACTTTGATTACCAATGGAAATGCTGTTAAATGGGCAGCTGCACAAGGATTGGCAAAAATTCAATTTAAAGCGGCAGCTAGAAATAGCTATAAACCGACTCGTCGTCCCTATAATAAAATGAGTGATGACTCGGGAGCAGATGTGATTGGTGGGGCAATTTTTGAGTCAAAATTAGACTTGACGCATCCTTTGTCGTTTGGGTATAATAAGGAAATATTGCCCGTTTTTCGACGCGGTACAATGTTCATGGAACCAACTAAAAATTTGTATGCTACACCACAAGTTTACACCAAAAAGCCGTTGTTGAGTGGTTATATTTCTGATAAAAACCTGAATACTTTGAAAGAGTCTGCTTGTATTATTGTTAGCGGAAAGGGGAGAGGAAAGGTGATTTGTATGGCAGATAATCCAAACTTTCGAGCGTTTTGGTACGGAACGAATAAGTTGTTTGCAAATGCTATTTTCTTCGGAAGTATCATTCGGTCTTCAGGCGTACAGCGGTAGCGTTTTAGTAGCGGCTACTTTTCCAGTAGCTTTTAGTAGCTGCTACTTTCCCAGTAGCT
>CAZQTE010000638.1:0-2686 GCA_964595615.1 uncultured Saprospiraceae bacterium | reverse complement strand
TTCATAATCTTGATATTCTGATAATGGACTCTCCTCCACAAGATAGTAATTATTCTGTGACCTATCTTCTGCATTTGTGGCTCTGCGAACTTCTACTTTTGTTAGACAATTTGGAAGTATTACGCGCATTGCATTTCGTTCTATAGAGTTAATGTAATCATAGCCTATAAAGTAATTGCCAATTTTCTTTGGAATAATTCCGATATGAATAATTTTTTTGCCTACATGACTCGCAAAGTCCAGAGTTGCAAATGAACCTCCGCCAATATTTCTAATTTCAGAGTTTCCAATCTTCGAATGATAATCAAAGTTAGTAGAAGCTCTTAAGTCAAATGAATCGAGATTATCTACACTCAATATCCAACTTGAGAAATCATTATCTTCAAAAATATCGAACTCTTCTCCTGAAGTTAAATCAGTCGCAATAGAGTCGATTTCTAAATGAAACCAAATGGTATCGTTGATTGCTACGGTATCTTGTAAGCCTTGTGTTTGAGCATGAAATTCGAATTCGAGGTCTCTTTGGCAGTATCCGCCAGCAGATTCGTCCATGCAACCTAACATAAGTAGAACATAAACAATAGATAAGAACCACAGCAAGTTTTTTTTCATATTTTGGTTATTCTATGACTACGAAAGCAAAACCACCAACTCTATCAAAGTTTTCTTTCGGGTACTCATTGTTTTCAGGAACAGGACTATTCGCTACATGATGATAATTGTTTACTTCAATATTTTCTTTATTTGTTCTAAAAAAATGTTCTGTTTTTAAGCCACAACCTTCTTCCCTGACTGAAATGAACTCATTATTTTCATTTCTACTTAGTATGAAGGCAAAAAAGAAAGGACCTGTTTTTATTGGAATAATACCGATTTTAGCGAATCTTCTGCCTTCCTCTTCTTGAAATTGAAAGTAGAGCTGAGTAAATATCTGATTTTGAAAAGGAACGAGTTCTCCTTGCTCATTTTTATATTCGAAATGTACTTCAGCATTTAAATCAATAGAGTCTAATGAAGATACGGATAATCCCCAATATTGCATTTCATCATTTGCGAAAAGATTATATTTCGTACCTGTCTCTATATCCGTTATCAAAGAATCTACACTAATACTCAACCATAAAGTATCAGCAATGTATATTGTATCTTGTAAGTTTTCGAGTGTAGCTAAAAATTCAAAGGATACATTTTTTCTGCAAAACTCAGAAGTTTCCTTATCTCCGCAGTTTAATGAGAGAAATGCAAGTGCGAAAAGTAATGAAAAGTATTTCATTCTATGTAATGTTAGATTATTTATTGAAAAGAGAAAGTACAGTTCATACTAGTCAAAATACTCCACTTATTGATATGTTTACTGCTTTTCCTACCAGTTCTTATAGTCCGAAATAGATAAGAGGATTATGTGTCAAATCATCAATAACTAGAGTTCTTGCATTACATCGAAGGTAGTTTGGTCAGATAAAATAGATACATTTTCCAACCTGTGCGCATATCTTTTAAGCGGCTTTGGACGGCAGGTAAGTTGGGATTGAAAACGTCTAGATTATTTTGTGTTGCGGTGGTTGACATAGCTTGATTTTTAATTAGCGAATTTTCGCTAAGTAACGACGAAATAATAACTCCGACAAGTTGGACAGTGTATAATTTTTCTCAGTTTTGGCTTCAAAGCACGATAATTGTTGATACTTTGAGTGATTTGAAGTGAAAAATGAGGAAAATTTGACCTGTCCAGATGACGGACTTATTGTTTTGTCGTTACTAAGGTAAAGTTTTAATAGGAATATTTATCAAAAAACTCTTCTATATTCTTAATATCTTGTAATCCTAAAATCCAACAAATCTCAGATACATCAGAAAAATCTAATCCGCCCGCAGCAATTGATTTATTAAGATAGCGTCCGTCTTTTCCATTATACTTGTTTCCAATGTCGATAGCCAATTGCCATAGCTTATATAATTGGGGATTGGATACTTTAGATTTCCAATCTTTAAATTCTGCTGAATTAAATCCTGGAGTTCCATTGTTGACCGTATTTCCGTCAGCAATTTTCTGATAATCCGTATTTTCTTTAACAAATCTCAAAGCATCTACAGAGGTCACTTTTTCATTCCAATCACTATGTTGAACGATATGAAAACGTTGAGATGTGTTAATCTTAGGCATTTTCGCTTGAATGGACTTAACAAGTGCTGCTGAGAAATCAGATTGCCCCGCCTCTGCAATCCAAATGTCTCCACCTTTAGAAAGGGTCTTCTTTGCAATCTTTGTCACTTTGTCTATCGCAGTGTCAAAGTCCTTATGTGCATCAGTCCAATTGTCTCCAAAAGTCAACTGGAAAAGAGAATTAGCAGGTACATATAATCCTTCCTGTGTACCATAAGTCCCCGCAACTGCGTGATAATTTATTTTTGAAAAGTTCGAATTTGATAGGAGAGTGTAAAAGGCAACGACGGAATGAATATCATCGACATCTGTTTTGCAGTCAAAGTTTCCTAATAATAAGTCCTTTTCGATGTTGAATTTTTCTGCTGCTAATGGTTTGGTGTGTATAGATTTGACCTTGCAAGAATGGGAGATTATAATGAGTAAGAATAAGATAATAGACTGTGGTTTCATTTTTTTGTTATTTGAAAGTATAGAAAAGATAATTTTCAGCCAAATAAATGACAGAGTGCAATTGCCCTG
>CAZQTE010000637.1:0-2690 GCA_964595615.1 uncultured Saprospiraceae bacterium | reverse complement strand
CTAAATAGCCATAAAATGAGCGAACAAAAAGAGAAATATATTAATCCATTAACAGATTTTGGTTTCAAAAAGCTATTCGGCACAGAACCTAATAAAATGCTGTTAATTGACTTTCTAAATCAAATACTACCTGACAGAAAAATAAAGGATTTGTCCTATTCATCAGGAGAAAAGCAAGGTTTAACGGAAGTTGACAGAAAAGCTATATTTGATTTGTATTGTATTGGAGATAAAGGAGAAAGGTTTATTGTAGAAATGCAGAAAGCGAAACAAAATTTCTTTAAAGACAGAAGTGTCTTTTATGCTTCTTTTCCAATTCAAGAACAAGGGAAAAGAAATCAATGGGATTATAAATTAGACCCTGTGTATTCCGTAGGAATTTTGGACTTTATTTTCGATGACCATAAAGGCGAAAAAGACCTTTTACATATCGTAGAACTAAAAAATCAACGAGGTGAAATATTCTATGATAAATTAAAATTCGTTTATCTCGAACTTCCTAAATTCAAAAAGAAGGAAGAAGATCTAGAAACGCATTTTGATAAGTGGATGTACGTATTTACTCATCTTTCGCAATTACAAGACCGTCCAAAGAAACTACAAGACAGAGTTTTTGCTAAATTATTTGAAGCTGCCGAAATTGCTAAATTCACTCCTAAAGAAAGAGAAGCATACGAAGAGAGTTTAAAGTATTATCGAGATATTAAAAATGTGGTGGATACTTCAAGAGAAGAAGGTCTCAAAGAAGGAATAGAAAAGGGAATGGAAAAGGGAATGGAAAAGGGAATAAATCAAAGAAATATTGAAATAGCACGAGAGCTTAGAAAAAATGGAATTTCAATTGAAATAATTATTCAATCAACAGGTCTTACAAAAGAAGAAATCGAAAATCTGTAGAAAAAAAATAAAGCCAGCATGGAATCGAGTAGGGAAAGATAGTTCCACGATTTAGACCTACCAAATGGCAAAGGTCATAGAACTATCTCAGCCCCCTCACACCACGAAGCGTACAGATCGCGTACTTCGCGGTTCACGGAACAACTAACTACTTTTTCTTATGCGTTTTTGGCTGCGGTTTTCCGCCATACTTCACCTTGAGGTAATGCTCCAAAAATGGAATATATCCTCGTTGGCGCAGTCGCTCTTCCGTCACTCTTGTACCCTTTCTACTGGTTTTGTTATTAATTTTTAGTGAAAAAGATATAGAGTCTTTTTGGCTCAAAAGGCTTTGTGTCATTTTGTGTTTTTGCTTAAATTTTGTTTCCGTTTTCGTTCTGTTTTTAATTTTTTACTTACCTTTAGTCTCCATGAAAAATCTTTATGGACTGTTTTAGTCAATAGTGGATTTTTCGAGTTTTATAGAATTTACTAAATAGCAATCTTCTGGTCATTTTACAAGCCGTTCAACTGAATTCTATCCGCCGTGACGCGGTGATAGTGGATTTGAGAATATTTTGTGGGCACGGCGGATAGAATGCTTAGTGTTCCAGCCAACCAAAAAAAAAGAAAACGAGCAATCACAAAAAATCGTAACTTTGTGAAAAAAGAAATATGCTGATAGCCAATCCAATATACGATGTCGTTTTCAAGTATCTCATGGAGGATACTGAAATTGCTCGTCGATTACTTTCCAAAATAACAGGAGAAGAAATAATAGAAATTTCTGTCGAGCCTCAAGAATATGCAGGTCGCTCAGATAAATTTGAAGTAATAATACTTCGCTTAGATTTTAAAGCAACGATAAAAACAAAAGACGGCAAGCGAAAAAAAGTCTTAATTGAACTCCAAAAGGGTAAAAATTCAGCAGACATTATGCGGTTTCGCAAATATTTAGGAGATAACTACCGAAAAGAAGATACTTCTAAAACGAACCAGAAAAAGAAAACTGCTCTTCCAATAATAACAGTTTACTTTTTGGGTTTTCGATTGGCAAATGTGATTACTTCAATTATGAAAGTTAATCGCGAATACATTGACTTGATAACCGACAAGAAAATCGAGGCAAAAGAAGATTTCGTAGAAAAACTAACGCATGATAGCTACATCATTCAAATTCCGAGACTAAAGAAAAAAGTTAGAAACGAAATTGAACGGGTTTTAAAGGTATTCAACCAGTCTTATGTAACGGACGGCGATAAAAAAACACTTGAATTTTCGGAAAAAGACTTTGAAAATGATGAGTTACTGAAATTGATTGCCAGCAGATTAAGAAAAGCTGCTACAGAAGAAGAATTGTTGCGAAAAATTGAAATTGAGGAAGAAGTTGAGAATACAATTGAACAACATATTCGGGAAAAACAAGAATTAGCTGAAAAAGTAGGAGACTTAAAAGATGAAAATGTAGAACTGAAAGATGAAAATGTAGAACTGAAAAAACGACTCGAAGAATTAGAAAATCAGTTAAAAAATAAGAAATAAAAAAAGGCTGGCTGGAACAATGCATAGCTGTCCATTGCTGGCAAAAGCCGAACACCGCCGCAGATGCGCGCCCGCTAAAAATACTAAAAAAGGCTATTGACAAAAAATCAATAGCCTTTTTCAGTACATTCTTCTCAGCTTAGAAAGCTGAGTTTACAATCACCCCGCAAACCGACTCTCCAACTCCTCCAAATCGATTGTCACAAAGCAATTCCGCCCACTCGGACTCTTATAAGGCACCGCGCAAGCAAACAGCTTGTCCGTTAATTCTA
>CAZQTE010000636.1:0-2692 GCA_964595615.1 uncultured Saprospiraceae bacterium | reverse complement strand
AGGAAATAACCTTAAGCCTCGGAGGGATTCGTTCTCTTCGGGGTTTTTCATTTTTGCATGAGATTCTATTGGTGGATAAGATTTAAGAAGCCGCAGAAATGATTTAGATATTAACTGCCCTTCGAGTAGAATTTAAGACCGAACTGTTGGCTAGAGTTTTGCGATACAGATATTTCTGTTCCTTCATAGAAAAAAAATTTTACAGATTCCAGACTCGGATATTCATTCAAGCATTCAGGAAGCGTAAACTTTTTTAATCCTTTCTCAAGGTGAAAGTACATCACTTTCAGTTCTTTTAATTCGTTGAATTGTGGTGGACAAGCAAATTCTTTGGAAAGCTGTAAACTTATACCTTCATATCCTTTAAACCTTTCTGGGATGACATCGAAATCGTCAATATCTTCAATGAAACCACTCTTATTTTTGATGGGAAGTTTAAAAGCCTCTAATTGCTTTACGGCATCAGGTTTGGAATCAAAATAAAATCTTGGGTAACTAATATGAATTTCTCTTTTTCCATTTTCATTAACATTGAATTTGGATAGAATACCATCACAAGCCCACTGATAGATATGAACAGGAGGAAATTTAATGAAATTTCCTTTCATGAAATCCTTCTTAATGGATTTAGGTAATTCAAAGCTATCCGAAATAATAATTGTATCTATAAGATAAGGGAAATCTCTTTCGACAACCATCGTAAAAGCTCCGAGTTTATCAATTTTTTTTCCCTTTCTTGAAAAGAATATTTTTGTAAAACGAACTTTAGTCGTATCTGAATAAGGAACCAATGCTTGTCCCGTATTTCCCCATTCTTCTATATCAAAAGCGTTTATTTTTTTTACAAAAGACGAAATTTCTTCTAACTTTTGCTGTTTGACTTTAGGATAAGCAAAATCCAGTAAATACAAATTTAATTCATTCATTTCAGGATAGACTATTTTATTGAAATAAACGGAAGGACATCTTACATCCTTTCCTTCAATAATTGTAAAATGAAAATAACTTGCTTGTGAATATAGGTTATTAAAGAAGAGGCTTAGTAGGGAGAAAAGAAGAAACTTCATGTATCAAAATATATTATTGTTGTTAAATCAATGAATTGACTTTACTATGATTCTTATCGACACCCATTTTACATAAAATCGCCTTTTTTTCCCAAAAATTTAATCACCCCGATATTTTAAATCTGCTATCCAACATTCAAAATAACCCCCGCTGTCGCAGTAGGTAATTAAAACGGTTGCGCTCGTGGAAAGCTGTGCTTTCACAACGTGCTAAGGTAAGGGCGTCTCGCCCGATGTACTGATGCTATAGTAAAAAGACGGACAACCAAACGGTGGGGACGCCTTAACCAATGGCGTTGAGAAAGCACAGCTTTTCACGAGCGCATTACGTGTAGTGCGAGCGGTGTTTCCTAACTTTAAACCCATATATTACAAGCCTCCGACGTGATTAAGTATTACTAATTTCTTTCAAAACACCAAAAAAAACTGCCAGCAAGACCCCATTCGTCCTACCAGCAGTTTTTCTTTTTTGAAATTTAGTACCGAGACTTGCTAAGTTTCAAAAACTTAGTAAGTCTAAACAGCCCCGTGTGCCGCCTAAAGCAATCCCTTAAAAAACGCCCCAAACTCCCCAATCGACATCTTCCCTTTATCGCCACCATCTTCTCCTCGCTGCCGCACCGAAACCATCCCATTCGCTTCTTCCTGTTCTCCAACAATCAACATAAACGGCATTTTATTAACCTCCGCATCACGGATTTTTCGACCGATGCTTTCCGCGCGCGAGTCGATAATTCCACGAATGTCCATTGCCGCCAATTCATCTTGAATGCGTTTGGCGTAAGCGTTGTATTTATCGCTAATTGGCAAAACGGTATATTGTTCTGGTGTCAACCAAAGTGGAAAGTTACCGCCACAATGCTCAATCAACACCCCAATAAATCGCTCCATCGAACCAAAAGGCGCGCGGTGAATCATCACGGGACGGTGCGGTTGATTGTCTGAACCAGTATATTCCAATTCAAAACGCTCTGGCAAATTGTAATCGACTTGAATTGTCCCCAATTGCCATCTTCGACCGAGCGCATCTTTAATCATAAAATCCAACTTCGGACCGTAAAATGCGGCTTCGCCTAACTCCGTCGTAGTCGTCAAACCAACTTCTTTAGTCGCTTCGATAATCGCGGATTCGGCTTTGTCCCAATTTTCTTTAGAACCAATGTATTTTTCTGGAGTATCTGGGTCACGCAAAGAAATCTGCGCCGTGTAATCATCAAAACCCAATTTTTCCAATACGTGCTTCGTCAAATCCAATACGTTCAAAAATTCCTCCTTCACCTGGTCAGGCGTACAAAACAAATGCGCATCATCTTGCGTAAATCCACGTACCCGCGTCAAGCCATGCAACTCCCCACTTTGCTCATACCGATACACCGTTCCAAACTCCGCGAAACGAACGGGCAATTCCCGATAAGAGCGCGGTTTGTGGCCATAAATCTCACAGTGATGCGGGCAATTCATGGGTTTCAACAAAAATTCTTCGCCTTCTTTTGGCGTATTGATGGGTTGGAAACTGTCCTCACCATATTTCTCGTAATGACCAGAAGTGACATACAAATCTTTCTTGCCAATGTGCGGCGTGATGACGGGTTGGTAGCCTCGTTTGACTTGCTCGTCTTTCAAAA
>CAZQTE010000635.1:0-2697 GCA_964595615.1 uncultured Saprospiraceae bacterium | reverse complement strand
TTACAATCATAATATTAAAAAAAATGGATTGGAAAATAATAGAAAGTGCGAAAGATTTAAATGCTGTAGTTGAGCGTAGTAAAGAAGTTCCTTGTTTGATTTTTAAGCATAGCACGCGTTGTAGCATTAGTACAATGGCAAAATATCGTTTAGAAGACGACTGGAATTTTGAGAGCGAAAAATTGGAGGCGTACTATCTTGACTTAATTAGTTACCGTAGTATTTCTAAGGAAATCGCTGAAAGATTTAAAGTACATCATGAGTCTCCTCAAGTTTTGTTAATCAAAAATGGAGAATGTACTTATGATGCTTCTCATTTAGATATTACAGTAAACGAATTACACGAGGTTTATGCAGATTAATAGGAATTAATTTCCTGTTTCAAGTTTTTTACAAAACCGATTTATTAACATCACGTAAGCGGAAAATATTCTCATAATTTCCGATAAAAAATCTCCCTTTAGGATGATAAAATTATTTGAAACCGAAGACGGTTCACACTCTTTGTACTCAGAAGAATTTCAAGTTAGCTACCATTCAAAATTTGGAGCTATTCAAGAGACTAAACATGTTTTTATCGATGCTGGCTTAAAATATAAAGCAGTATTAAAAAAAGAATTGAAAGTCTTGGATATCGGATTTGGTACAGGTTTAAATGCTTTTATGACCTTAATAGAAGCAGAAAAAAAAGGACTCCAGATTGATTATACAGGCGTCGAAGCCTTCCCTGTTGATTGGGAAACTGCGCAAAAATTAAACTACCCAGAGCTTACAGGTAATCCTGAAAAGCTAGATGTTTTTCATAAATTACATGAAGATAACTGGGGTGAGACAATTAAATATACAGATACTTTTACAGGAACGAAACTGAAACAAAAGTTTCAAGATTTAAACTTCGACTCACAGTTTGACATCATTTATTTTGATGCTTTTGCACCAGGTTCGCAGCCCGAATTGTGGGAAGCAGATGTCATGCAAATTATGCACAAAGCTTTAGTTAAAGGCGGCATATTGGTGACTTATTGCGCTAAAGGAGATGTAAAAAGAACTTTGAAAGCAATTGGTTTTGAAGTAGAAAAACTTTTAGGCCCTCCTGGTAAGAGAGAGATGACGAGAGCGATGAAATAAAGAAAATTGACTGATGCTTGTATTTCAAGCATCAGTTATTATCTAAAGATTCTTTGACCAAAAAATTAAATTTGAAAATATGAACATGAGAATAATTGGAACAGTAGTAGGCATGTGTTTCCTGATTTTTGGATTGTTATCCTTAATTTTAAGTGTAGCTGGCTTACAGTTTTCCTATATGACATTTTTAGATGCTGGAGGGAAAGGACTCGGATTGATATTGCGTTTGGTAATGATGTTCTCAGGAGTATTAATCGCAGCCATTGCGAGAACAGATTGGGAAGCAGAGCGAGCAGAGATTGAAGCGGCAGACTAAAGAGAGATTGCAAACGAAAAACAAACTTAACAAACAAATGAACAAGCTATTCTACTTTTTTATCTCTCTTTTTCTTTTTTATTCTTGTGGAAATGAAGTAAAAGAGTCCGAAAATGGTACTTCTCAAGAAGAAGTAAAAATCGTTATTCCTCCTAAACCAGAGCGCACTAAACTTATCGCTAACATTGATTATCTAAGATTGCGTTCAGAGGCAGGAACGGATAGTGAAACTGTGGCTATGTTAGAACGAGGGCAAGTTATGCACGATTTAGGCGAGATTAGTGATTTTACCACAGCTGTCGAATTGCGTGGCGTAAAGTATAATGAACCTTGGCTGAAAGTAGAGACTGCGGACGGACAAAAAGGCTGGGTATATGGTGGCGGTGTCTATTTTGACCTCAATAATTCAAGCAAGGCTATGGATTTATTGATGAAAAAGCGTTTGATGTCTTTCTATGGAAAAGATATTTCAGAAGATGTTTTTGCTTATAGAAAAGCATTTACAATGGCACGAACGGATAAGGACATGGCACGTGTAATAGAGGAGGGTAGCAGTTTGGCGAAAGAAATGAATGAGAAGAATGAGAAGATTTTACCTATGGCTAATCCTGAGAATGCTAAAGATGTTCCAGATTTGCGTTGGTTACAGCAATCTTTGCCAGGTTATCATTTAGGTTCTGCAGCAGAAGGTACTATTTATTGGTTTTACAGAAATTTGAAACAATTTTCTGAAAAAGCAAGTAAGACGAGGGGCAAAGCAGATGATGATTTTATCAATTTAAACATACAATTATTTCCAAAAGATAGCATTGAATATTTTTATCCAATTTACTTTATGCAAACATGGGATTATGGCGGACATAGTTTACTTGGAGAAGGAAAACATTTAGAAATATTGACTACAGCAAACGAAGTAATGGCAAAACACCCAAGTACTTTTGATGCTGAAATTAACGAAATCAAAGACAATCTTATTCAAGACTTAACTGCCTCACCACAAGGCTATTGGTATGGTAAAACGCGTATTTTGTCGGAAATTGATAAAATAATGAAGGCAGAATTGGGAATTCTGACCGAAAAAGATAAAATTGCCATCGGAGAGCAAAGAAAACGCTTTACAGACCCCGCAGCAAGTGGAATTAAAGTCGGTTTGAGAAGCGGAGAACAATAAAGGTAGAAAAGGTTGTAAGAGTAAAAAAGGTTGTACAAACCTCGCTCTGCAACCTTTACAACTCTACAACCTTACAACTATT
>CAZQTE010000634.1:0-2698 GCA_964595615.1 uncultured Saprospiraceae bacterium | reverse complement strand
TTAGGGTTATTTAAAAAATGAAAAAATGCAAATCAAAAAAAGATTAACCAAAAGAAAAATAAAGCGGCTTTTTTGGGAAAGTGTACAAATATCATTGGGAATACTTTTAGCCAGTATAGGTCTCAAAGCTTTCTTGCTCCCTAATGGATTTTTGGACGGGGGGGTGACGGGCATAGCGATTTTGGTCAGTCAATTTTTTGACATCAATGTCTCCGTCATTTTGCTCATTGCAAGCATTCCTTTTTTAGTATTGGCGTGGAATACTTTGACGAAGCTAATTGTATTCAAATCTTTCTTATCCATCATTGCTTTAGCAATCTTTATTCACTTTGAAAACTTTAGTTCAATCACAGAAGATAAGCTGCTTATTGCTATTTTTGGTGGGCTTTTTCTAGGTTCGGGCATTGGACTTGCCATCAAAAATGGGGCAGTGTTGGACGGCTCGGAAATACTTGGCATTTTCATTAATAATCGCTACGGCATTAGTATTGGCAAGGTGACCCTATTCTTCAACATTATCCTTTTTTCCATTACTGCGGTCGTGATTTCTATTGAAGTTTCTATGTACTCCATCCTGACTTTTTTGGTAACTGCCAAAGTGATTGATTTGATGATAGAAGGTTTTGAAGATTATATCGGTCTGATGATTGTATCAGAGCTGTCGAAAGAAATTGAAAAAGGAATTGTCGAGGAAATTGGGATAGGAATAACAATCTATAAAGGTGCAAAAGGTTATGGTAATAGAGGTGTGCAAAATCAAACGGAGATAATTCACACCGTCATCAATAGAATTGACATGAGGAGGACTTATGGTT
This sequence comes from uncultured Saprospiraceae bacterium, assembly GCA_964595615.1. Lineage (GTDB taxonomy): Bacteria > Bacteroidota > Bacteroidia > Chitinophagales > Saprospiraceae > JAHDCG01. Next base: position 1,883 of record CAZQTE010000634.1, on the reverse strand, counting down.
TGATTGATAGAATAGATAAGAAGGCATTTATTATTGAATTTGATGTTAATAATGTAAAAGGAGGAATTCTCAAAAAATATCTGAGAATTTAAAAAATTTAACTAGCTTTAATCTGTGCGATAAACAGGATTTATTACCCCTTAATTGCCCTTTATTCCTATCCTTCGCCGTATCTTGCGCCGCGGATTGAATGAACTGAACAAAACAGACGAACTAGACCTTTAGCATGTAGCTAAAAAAAGCATATAACGACCATGAAGAATACAAATAATTACTGGAATTTATCCACTATAATCGCTCTGTGTAGTATTATTCCCCTTTTTGCCTCTTGTGATTTATTCAAATCAGTACCAAAAGACCAAACGGTTTATGACGAAGTGCCTGGTGAGATAAAGGGTGGTAAAGTATATAATCCTGAAACAGGACAAGAAGAAGAAGTGGACTATATTCCAAGTAATATGGACACTATCAATTGGCGTCGAAATCCTGATTCTGACGCAGCTCCTATCCAAACTGACGGGCAAAATAACGGTGGCACTTCTGATACTGGTGGAAATAATAATAACACTAATGACACTGGTACAGTCGATACAGGAGGACAATCTAGTACTAGTACTCCGGGGATTCCTACAACAATGAAATCCAACTACAATGTAGCTATGATGTTACCGTTTGTGACAAATAAATTTAGTTCATTTGATAGTGAAATTTATGCAAAATCTGAATGGGCAATTCAATACTATGGAGGAGCACAAATTGCACTTGACCGTCTTAGAAGCGAAGGTATCAATCTGAATATCAACGTATTAGACACTCAAGGAAATGAAGGAAAAGTAAGCACAGAAATATCAAGTAATCCTGCTGTTCAGAATGCAGATTTGATAATTGGTCCTTATCGTAGTGTGAATGTACGTCAGGTAGCGGAATATGCAAAAGGCAAACAAATTCCTGTGGTTTCACCTTATAGTGCAGCTTCAAATATCTCTGATGACAATCCTTTTTTGGTACAAGTTAATCCTTCTCTTAATACACATATCGAGAAAATAACGGAGCATGCATTGAGCAAATTTAATGCGGAGCAAATCGTCCTAGTTGTACGTGATAAAATAGAAGAAAAAGCACGTTTGGCTTTATTTCAAAATGCGCATAAGGCGATTAAAAAATCGGATGATGTCCCAGCATTTCGCGAGTTTGTGATTGAAGATGACGGAAAATTTGAGAAATTGGACGAAAAAATTAGAGAATATATTATTGATAATAGCACAACTGTTTTCATTGTACCGACTTGGTCAAATGAAGTTTTTGTAAACTCGTTTTTACGCCAAGTGGAGATTGCACGTCGGTCTTTTGATAAAATTACGGTATATGGAATGCCGCAATGGATGGAATACGGTAATACAGATTATACTTATTTTGAAAAATTAGATGTGCACGTCAGTAATTCATTTTTCGTAAATAAGAATACGGACAACGCACGTTTTTTCCGTCAAAGCTTCTATGACCGCTATGGCAAACGTGCAGATAAAGCAGCTTACTTGGGCTATGATGTGATGCTATATTTCGGTCGTCAAATTCATAATAGAGGCACACAATTTCAGCAATATCTTCCAGAGAATACTTCTGACATGTTGCACGCTAAGTTTATGTTTGAACCTGTATTTGATGCGAATGTTGGTACAGGCGTTGATGCCAATGCACAGGTGGAGCGTTATGAAAATCGCTTTGTGCATTTATTGAAGTTTAGCGACTATCAGTGGCGGACGGCGGATTAATTAAGGAATGCTGTAGAAATAGACTTGTTACCCTTATAAAATACTCTTCTGAAAATGCCTTTTATTAAAGGTAACAAGTCTAATTAAAAATGAGGTTAAAAGGTAGGTTTA
>CAZQTE010000633.1:0-2707 GCA_964595615.1 uncultured Saprospiraceae bacterium | reverse complement strand
ATAATTGTTGATACGCTGCCTGCCCCGTGCCGGAGGTCGGGGAGTGATTTGAAGTATGAACGAAGTGGTGCGCAGCAAAAATGATTTAGTAAATCATTTTAACGTAGTGAACCGCTTGCGGACGGGTGGACTGAGGAAAATTTGACCTGTCCAGATGACGGACTTATTGTTTTGTCGTTACTAAATATATTAATCAATTTACTCCCTAAAGACTTTTACCAACCAAAATCATATAGAGCCAAAATTTAAGCTGCTTGTACCTGCATCCTCGGCAACATCACCTCAATCGAAGTCCCCTTTCCTAAATCACTGATGGCGGAAATAACACCCTTATTCAACTCTACCAATTCCTTTACCAAATGCAGTCCGAGTCCGGTGCCTTTTTCGCCCGAAGTACCTTTTTCACTTTTATCTTTTTTCAATAAAAATAAATCGTTCATTTTATCTTTTTCCATACCGATACCAGTGTCGGAAACGCGGATTTTTACCTGCTTACCGTTTTCTTCAAAAGCAGTTAGGTTGACTTGACCGCCTTCGAGGGTGTATTTGATGGCATTGTCCACGAGGTTGGTCATAATGGTCGAAAGAGCTGTCGGATCGGCATAAACCAACATATCGGCGGGCACTTGATTGTTGATAGTGATATTTTTTTCGCCAGCAGGCGTTTCAAAAATGGTTTGAATATCTGCTGCAATATCTCCGATTGAAACCTTTTGCGGATTGTAAGGCATCACGTCGCGTTGCATCAATGCCCAATTAAGCAAATTGTCGGTCAATTTATTGAGCGAAAGAGCATTTTGCTCCAGATGCCCGCCCAACTGATCGAGGGTATCGAAGTCCTGTTTTTTAATCAGGTATTTTACTTTTTTGGAAATGCCTCTGAAAGAAGCCGCTGGTTTGCGCAAATCATGACCAATGATAGCGAAGATGCGATCTTTGATGTCGTTGAGCGATTCGAGTTCGTCTTTTTGAGCAGAAATGAGTTGGTTTTGGCGGCGGGCGTTGAAGAAGAAACATAATGCGAGCAGTCCGAATGCCCCGAAACCCATTGCGGCGTTACGGCTTTGTTTGTTTTCTGCGATAAGCAAATCTTCTTTTTGTTTTTGCTCTAAAGCGATTAATTTTTTCTCGTTCTCAAACTCATAATTTAGCGCAAGCGTCGTTATTTCTTTGTTGTTTTCGTTTTCTGTTGCTTTGACGAAAAGTTCATTGCTCCTCGTGGAATAATTGAAAGCAGTTTTAAAATCTCCTTCTTTTTTGGCAACATTCATTAGACATTCACATGCGCCAGAGGATTGATGATATAGGTTTTGATTATCCGCTAATTTCAAACTTCTATTACAAAAATCCTTTGCTTTAGCAAGTTGTCCTTCGGCAACCCGGATTTTCCCGATGAGTGTCAGCATTTCCATTTTTCCAATATTGATGGATTCTTCTCCCAATATTTCTATTGCCTGATTTGCATACTTTTCTGACTTTTCGAGTTCACCTTTTCCAAAATAAATTTGGGCTATTTCCTGATAGGTCGTTGGAGCATTTTGATATAGTTGATTATCTTCAATTAGCTTCTTTGATATTTCGAGATATTCCAATGCTTTCGCCGTATCTTTTTGATGTTGCAGGTATATGGTACCCAACTTGCTATAAAGTGTTATTTCAGCATTAGCTCCTGGTTTAAATTCAATTGCCTGTCTTACCTTTTTTTCACTAATATCATATTCCCCAAGGTCGTAGTAATTACTCGCAATATTTCCCAATACAATGGATTTGTTTATCGGATTGGATGCTTCGGTGAAATAATTATAAGACTTGTCTAAATAATAAATCGATTTTTTAAAATTCTTTTTATACTGATAAGTTGTTCCGATATTTGAATAGACTAATTGAGCAATAGACTCATCCTCCATAATCGGCTTTTCAATAATTTCATGATAAATAGCCAAAGCCTCATCAAAATTACCCATCTGAACATAGATGCTTGCAACATTAGCATAAGAGCGTGCCGCCATTTTTTCATCCCCTACTTTTTCAAATTTATCCTTTGCAAGGCTGAAAAATTCCATTGCCTGTTGGTTATCGCCTTTTACTGCCCAACAAACGCCCCGATCTCTATTAAGCGCCGCATCAACCGATGCCAATTTATTGGCTTGCGCCAACTTCTCCAAAGAATTTAATAAAACCAGACTGCTGTCAGGATTTTGAAAAATAAATCCTCGTTTCAAAAAAATATGCAGTGCCTCTGCTCGCTCGTCGGGTTGGAGCTGTTCATTTTGCCAGGCGTTGAATAAGGAATCAGGATTTGAAAAAAGGGAAGATAAGGGCATGCATGCCAAAAGTGCAATAAATAGAACTCTCATTGGTAGGTACGTTTATAAAAGTTGGATTAAATTCGGACTTTAAAGAATGGTAAAGTTGCAAGGTGTTTTGCCAAAAATAATAATTACATTGTAAAGAGTCGAATTAATTCCTTTAAAAAACAAATCAAAACACATAAAACATAATAATTACGCGAGTATTCTACCATTCACCGATTCAAAACGATTGTTCACCGAATTTTTTCGTTTAAATTGTAAGTAAAAGTAATTCAATAACTTGAGCCATTATACTTGTTTCCCGATAGGAATGCGGGGCAGGCTGTGATGCAGACCATGCTCCCGATAGCTATCGGATTAGCGTCAGGTTTAGGTTTTCCTACTACATAGTTCTT
>CAZQTE010000632.1:0-2711 GCA_964595615.1 uncultured Saprospiraceae bacterium | reverse complement strand
TTAGCTTGAACTGCTGCCGCTTCACCAGCTGCTGCATCTGCTGCTGCTTTCTTAGCAGCTAATTCTGTTTTCAAAGCTTCTAAAGTAGCTTTATCGTCTTGGGCTTGAGCATTGAATGCAAAGATTACTGCTAAGCAAAATAGTACGAGTTTTTTCATGTTAACCATTTTATTAGAAAAGTTTTTCATATTGGTGTGTAAACGAGTGTATTTTATTAAATGTTTACTTCCAGTTGATAAATTTGTTTTAACCCTTGTTTCTCTTTGACGGAGAATGTAAAAAGAAGTAACTTTTATTAAAAGAAAAATTATTTTAACTTTAACAATCTTACATCAAAAAAGCCTACAAAATAGTTCTTGTAGGCTTTTTTTGTGAGGATTTTGTATAATATCTAGTCCTTAAAAATTTCCACTTTTTCTGTAGTTAATTTATTCAAAGGAATAATAACTGTACTTTTTCCAGTATCAAGAGTTAAGGAACTACCGTCTATGTCTACAACTTCGCCTTTCACATTATCTAATGCAATAACATCTCCAATTTGAATTTTCTTCTTACTATAGAATGAAGCCAAAAAATTTGCCATTGTATCACGTGCTGCAAAACCATAGCCTAGAGCAAATGCTCCAACAACGCCGCCCAAAATTACTGTCATATTTGATGTAATGAGAGAGGTATCTATCTTTGCTTGTGACAGTGCAGAAATAGTCATTGTCAAGAAAACTAAGTAGAAAATGAAAGTTGCAATAATTTTTCCAGAAGGAATACCTAAGGAATCACAAGCTGTTTGAACGACACCTTTGATAAAGTCAGCAAGTAAGATACCTAAAACTAAAAGAATTAGTGCAGAAATTAAATTTGGAATATAATTGATAATGTCCCTTACCATATTAGATACGGCCTCCATCTGAAGAATATCAGTTGCCATCATCATAAATACCAAAAGCAAAATGATATAAACAATTGTACCGAATATCTTACTTGGCTTCAGCTCCAAATTGGTGCTACTGAAAATGTCTGTGTCATTTAACTTGTCACCAAGACGGTCAACGCCTAATTTTTCCAATACAGTACTGACTGATTTTCCGATAACTTTTGCAATGATATAGCCAATTATCGCTACTACAAGTGCTCCTACTAAATTAGGAATCGCTCCAGCAAATTTCATAACTACATCAGTAACAATTTTTATTACATCCATTTTATAAGCACGTTTTCTTTCGATTTTTAAGGAAAAGGAGAACTTCTTCTTTTATTTATCTCCAGGGATATCACTTCCTGCATCTCCAGGAGCAGCTGCATTATAATCGCCGTCTGACTCACCTTCCTCTGTGAGCAAAGATGGTAGCTCAACAGCTTTCAACTGTTCTAATGTACCACCAGTCATAACGACAAATAGTTCTACAATTTTTGGGACGAACAATTCAATTGTTCTTCCAAAAAAGTCTAGAAAAGAAATATTACTAACTACTTTTTTTTCAACTAAAGAAGGAGCGGTGAAGAGTATTTCCTCTTCCTCCATGATTTTTTTAAAATTATTATTCGCTTCCATAAAGCGTTATTTTTTTGAGAAAAGCAAATTACTAGAATTCTAAAAAAAAATAATTTTGCGGAGAAGATGGTATACTCTTTTCCGCAAAATTATTTTTTTAAACAAAGAATTACTTTAGCTCAATTAGGTGATTCTGAAAATACAGATTAAAATTAAAAATCGTCCTTATAATTTGCACGATAAACCTTTAAGGCTTTTTCTTTTGCACGTTTGATTTTCATTTTTATGGCACTTTCTGTTTTATCTAGGGTAACTGCCATATCTTTTATTTGCATATCATCTTGATATTTCATCAAGAGAACTGCTTTGTCTCCAACAGGTATTTTATCTAGCACAAATTTTAGTCGACCAACTTCCATTTCTAAGAGTGCATAATCTGGCACATCTTCTGCGACATCCTCTACTCGTTCCATTTCATCAGAAAAAATAGCTGTTTTCTTTTTCCTTTTACGAATAACATCAATGCAATAATTGTACGTTATGGAGTAAACCCACGTACTGAATTTAGCCCGTTCACCAAATTTAGAGAGATTTAAGAATAACTTCATAAAAATCTCTTGCATAGCGTCTTGTGCTAATCCTTCATCTTTCAATAGAGAAATACAACGGCTGTATATTTTTGTCGAATATCTACGATATAACGTATGAAAATAACGTTGGTCGCGCGACGACAGATATTGCCGAATTATCTCCGAGTCTGAAAGCGTTTTATGTTGCGTTGTCGTTGTCTTCAATTCGTTTTGAAAAGATTAACTGTTAGTTTTGCAGATATGCTATTCTTGTATTTTTTTACAAGATGCCAGCAAAGGTACGCAGTTCGAGGTACATTACCAACAGGGTAACGAATAGGAATCAAAATACTTCACAAAGAAATAACAAACAAGCAGCTATTTTCTAAAGTATTTTGGAGGTAAAATACGGGGTTTTCACCAATAGGGAAAAGACCGTTGTCTTTCCCCATTGACTTTGTGTTTATTTATTGGTTACTATTATGACGCGATTATATCTAAAAAGACACATAATTTTGTGAAATATTTTATGAATTAATTGCGGTTCTTTATGAAATTGGTTGGTAAAATTAATTTTGGGTAAATTTACGTTCGAAAAGATAAGTACGTGACATTATTTATATGGATAAATTTGAGAGAGAGGTTTTTTCGAT
>CAZQTE010000631.1:0-2712 GCA_964595615.1 uncultured Saprospiraceae bacterium | reverse complement strand
GTGAGAGGTTTTGTTCATAGTTTGGGCTTTGAAAACCGCATCAATGTTGATATTTAAAGGTTTTTAAAGTGCAAAATATGGACAAAATATCCGCTAAAAATTCTTAATTTATTTTTTCACCGTTCCTAAATCAAACTCTCCGCCTCAAACATCTCATTTTTACCATTCTCCGCCAAAGCAAAAGTAAAACCTTTCTGCAAAGCATATCCCCCCGTATTTCCATTTTTATCCAAAGCAATAATACCGACTTGAAAGTCTTTAAAATTAGGATGTTTCGACGCTAAGCGTTCTAATGCAGCCTTACAAGCTTCTTGCGGAGACATGCCATTTCGCATGAATTCTACCGTCAGAAAAGAAGTCAAAGTTCGCAAAACTGCCTCGCCCAAACCCGTCGCGACTGCAGCACCAACCTCGTTGTCCACAAACAAACCAGCCCCAATAATTGGACTATCACCCACACGTCCATGCATTTTAAAAGCCATACCACTAGTCGTACATGCTCCTGAAATATTGCCTTTTTTATCAATCGCCAACATACCAATAGTGTCGTGATTTTCGGTATTGATGACAGGTTTGTATTCCGAAGTTTTACGCCATTCTTCCCAATCTTTTTTTGATTGTTCTGTCAATAAATCCGTCGTTTCGAAACCTTCCTCTATCGCAAACTGACGTGCGCCAGCCCCAGCTAATATAACATGTGGCGTTTTCTCCATGACTCTTCTCGCCACTGAAATTGGATGCACAATATCCTGCACAAAAAGAACCGAACCCGCATTACCTTTCCAATCCATAATACATGCATCCAAAGTCACAAAACCGTCTCGGTCAGGTTTGCCACCAATACCGACATATTGATTAGCTTTATCCGCTTCTGCTGGCATTACACCTGCTTCTACAGCGTCTAAAGACGTACCGCCTGCCTTGAGATTAGCAATGGCAGCTGCATTTGCTTCGATACCTGCGTCCCAAGTTGTAATGACTACGGGGAAAGCTTTTTTTTCTACTTTAGCTGTGGCATCTTTAGGCGATTCAGGTGAGCAACTTGCTAAGTTTATGGCAGGAATAGCAGCGAGCCCTAAAGATAATTTGCCGATGAATTTTCGTCTATTGTTTTTCATTGTTTGGTGATTATGTTATTGGTTATTAGCTCTTTTAATAACCAGCAGCTAAAATCGGAAATTCTTTTCATAATTCGCATTCTGTTCAATATTTCGTTTCTTTGATGACTAAAATAGTGTCACTTTTACTATTTAAAACAAGAAAACTTACCACTAACAATTTCATCCCCAAATACTGCTTGATAAAAGTAAATACCTTCCGAAAAATCAGAAACATCTAAGCTTAGATTATTTGATTTTGTAGTAGAAAATACTTCTTTACCTGTTAAATCATATACTGAAAATTCTTGCGCTTGACCTTCAAAAATGAAATTTACTACATTCGTAGCTGGATTAGGGAAGGTTTTAACAGTCTGACTATTAGTTGTTTGTGTAGTTGTAGAGCTAATCGTACTGCAACCTGTCGCAATTAAATTCTCCTCAGTCCAAAGCGGCGCACGAGAGGGTAAATTTAAGGCTGCCACCATACGTTCCGCTTGTCCTTGCGTAAACATTTTTTTGCAGCCGTGATTGTAGTCCATAAAATTAGAACCATTGGTCGCTACTCCACAACTAAAATCATTTGTATAGCATCCGTCAAAATTAATACCTGTACCAATAGTCGGCGGAGTATCATCTACGAGGTCGCCGCTACCACTACATCCATTTTGAAATGTATGTCTCAAATCAAGCCAATGCCCTAGCTCATGTGTCACGACCGAAGCCCATTCTGCACCAGGTTCATGCTCCGATTGACTTCCATATCCCCAACGATAAGAACTATGGACTATTCCATCGCCATTTGCATTTGAGTTAGATGTACTTGGATAATAAGCATAAGCTGTAAAATTTGTAGAGTCCTGAAATGCAAAGCGGGGCAAGTAGATATTGAGGTATTTGTAATTGTCCCAAGCATAGTCTGTGACATCACCAAAATTATAAAAATTAAAGTCATCCTCATGGTAAAGAACTCCTGTTGTTGGATTGCCATTTGGGTCTATCGACGAAAGACAAAAATTAATATCAACCGTTCCTTTTATGGGGTCAAAAGCAGGGTCAATATCATCCCAACCGTCATTGAGACCATTCATATCGTCATTAAGAATGTCCAAGCCTGATTGTATCTGTTCCATATCAAGCATTCCGTCGTCACCAATGTGAAAAACGTGTATAACAACTGGAATGGTGTACATACTTTCGTCTTTTTCGATGCCTTTATTTTCTTCAATATATTTTTGAATAAAAGCCTCGTTTTCTTGCATTTCTGCATAGATATTGGGATTGTTCGCGCTCATTCGCGCTAAAATGAACTCGTGAGAACAAGGAGAACTTTGCGCATTTAATATCTGAAAACTAAGTGCGACTAAGAGATAAAAAGAGATTAATTTTTTCATGTGTTGTGGTGTTATGATATTAGACTTTGGACGAAAGATTTTAGACATTAGATTATTGAATAGTAATATTAATGTAATGCGTATTTCGTTGATTATCAATGTTTTTAAAAGTAGAAAAATTGATTTTTCGCTTGAATAGTCTAACATCTAAAGTCTAATATCTTTTGTCCAAAGTCCAATATGATAGTAATAATGAAGTGTGTTATTCAATTTCAATCGTG
>CAZQTE010000630.1:0-2737 GCA_964595615.1 uncultured Saprospiraceae bacterium | reverse complement strand
GTATCAGCTTCTTTATTTTTCTTCTTTTTTGGAAGGTGTTTTCGTTCTGGCACTACTTATGTCCAATTACTTAAAACAGCCATTCAATATGGTAAAGCCGTCATGAAAAATAAAAGTGAGTTTTCTTTTTATACGAGCGAGAAGAAAGAGATTGATTTTCAAGGAATTATGAAGAATTGGAAATAAAAAGAAGCGTCCGACATTGAAATAATGTCGGACGCTTTATTGACAATCAATAAGTCAAAGTACGAAACAAGATTATTGAAATAATCTATTTCTATAATCGTTTCTAAACTTCTTCAATCAAATGGTCTAAGATGTCGTTTTCACCGTCATTTGGCATTCCCACTATATCTCTAAACGCTGCAAAGTTCATACAAATCCCTGCTGGAATAGTAAAAAGTAATGCTATGAATAACCCAAGCATACCTAAAGCAACAATCAAAGCAACTACTATCCCAAAAAAGAAAAACATGAACCAATTTTTTCCAATGATTTTTCTACTTGCTTCCATTGCTGACCAAGCTTTCATTTCATGAAAAATAATTAAAAAAGGTGTAAATGACCAAGAAATACCTAAGTAAATAATTGGAATCATAAGAGCAAAAGCACCGATAATAATCCCGAAGGAAGGTTCTGATGAGATATCCATCGCATCAATTGAGAGAAAAGCAACAACACCAATAGGAATAAAAAGTGCCAAGAAAATCCCCATTTGAATTAAAGCAGCAACTAGTAAAGGTGATAAATAATCAAAACCTTTAAAATAATCTCCGAAGGTTCTCGACTCATCATCATCTATTTTACGAACTACTAAATAAAAACCAGCCATAAGGCATGGTGTAACAATTAAAGAACTGGCTAATTGCCCAATGATTGGGATAAAACTTAAGGCAGCTGCAATGACAAAGAATACGATAAGAAATGCAGCATTTAAACCGATTTCTTTTTTAGCAATATCAAATCCGCGACTGATATAGTCACCAAATTTAAATTCATATCCTTCACGAATAACTTTTTCTACTTGATTTGGAAAATCTGACATGTTTTGATGTTTTAAGGTTACGTAAACTCCAATTTATTTTCAGTTTAGGTGTTTACTAATTATGGTTTCGTTTTTCTGTCAGTGTAAATATATTAAAAATACAAATAAGCAGCTAATGAATATTAAAAATAACATATAAGTGCGTGATATTATTTATGTGGGTAAATTTGAGAGAGAGATTTTTTATTAGTTTTCCTTAAAAATCCTTGCGTACACAATACTTCATCAATCTTCATAAGACTACAACTTCTTCCAAAAAATCACCTTATCCTCCCCTTCCGTCCAGAAATCAGGCAAAACCGCTACTTGTTTATAGCCTTGTTTAGGATAAAACTCACGTGTTAATTCCAAATCTGGCGAACTCGATGTCTCTACTATCAAAACTCTATTCCCTGCCGATTTCAACTCTTTTTCCAGATAATCCATCATTTTACCACCCAAACCTTTGCCTTGACAATCCTTCTTAACTCCAATAGCATAGAGATTAAATGTCCCTTCAGTAAATTTTTCGGGTGCGCAGTAAGCAAGAGAAATAGGCTTTTCGCCTTCAGTGGAAGTGAACCAAATATCTTCTGATTCAGGATTATTAAGGTAGTCCGCAATCATATCATCTAAGTATTCAGATGGGAATAATTCGATAGTGTCTAAGACTTCTTTTAAGGCTGGAAGGTCTGATTTTTTTATTGGTCTTATCATTAATGCTTAGTTATTTCTTTAAAAATGAGCGACGAAGGTAAACAAGATTTTCTACAAATCCTTCTCGTAACGTTTCACCATATCCTCCTGACTTTCAAAAGGAACATTAGTCCCTAATTGCTCATTTAACATCGTACCCATAGTTGGAAAGCCTGGTCTTTCTATGCGATAGGTGGTTTTCCAAAGTTCAGAGCGCATTAATGCTTTGGCACAATGTAAGAATACTTCAGTGATGCTTACTTTTATGCAAGTTTTAGGCGGGTTACGTTCTTCGGGAAATAGAGCAAGATATTCTGGTTTAGTGGTAATAATTGCGGTGCCGTTAATCCGCAAAGTCTCCTCTATGCCAGGAATAAAAAATAGACAGCCGATATTTCCTGTTTCGACCAGATTGACGAGACTATCTACGCGATTATTGCCTTTTGAGTCTGGAATGAGTAAAGTATTATCGTCCAAAATCTTTACAAATCCTACTTTACCACCTCTGGGCGAGGCGTCCGTCCTTCCCTCTTCGTCATAAGTGGACATGACGAAAAAGGGAGAATGTTGAATGAAATTTTTGGAATGCTTTTCTAATTTTGGTAGGACTTTTTTTCCGGCGCGACCTTTTATTGGCCAAGCGTATAGTTGGCGTAGTTGTTCTTTGGTGGTTATGGTCATTTTGATGTGGTTTAATTAAAAAAAGCCAAACTCATCGTGTATATTGCTTACGATACTTTGCCATAACAGCTTCATGCAGAATACCTTCGCCTTTTGCTATCTGCTTTTCAGACTCTTCAATGCGTGCTTTACTTTTTGGACTCAGCTCTTCCCAGAAATCAGACTCCTCTTTTTTCTCAAAAACACTCGAAAAAGCTTCTTTCAATTTTAATATCTGCTCAGGATTTGCGTTCATTATTTCACGCATCATGCTGAATTTTTCTAACTCGATATTCATGCTTTTTCTCATTTTATTTTTCAAAATGCTTTTCAAAGATACAAAAAAAGAAGGGATTT
>CAZQTE010000629.1:0-2743 GCA_964595615.1 uncultured Saprospiraceae bacterium | reverse complement strand
ATTTCAAAGAACTTTTGTGAAAACTTAGTTTTCGGAGGTAACTCAGCGTTCCTAATGTGATTTGTTTTTAATAGTTGATTGTGTTGGAGTTAATCTTTTAGTTTACGTGCCTTATCACGTTCTTGCCATCTACGGTCACGACCAAACCAGCCAATACGAACATTTAGACTTGCTGTCCAGCCATTGAATTCATTGCTATCTATAGAAGGGCTATCTACATCATTTACCCAACGATATCCACCTGTACCCGCTATACGTAACCAACGGAATACATTGATTTCTACACCTATTTCAGGAGTAATCACATTGACTCCATCGACGGTTCTTGTATTAAATGCGTCTTCATCAATTTTAACGACTCCCCAACCTAAACGTAGATTACTATAAGGGTGGATAGCTTTGTGCTGCATTGGGACATAGCCCAACCATAAACCACCATGAGCGAGACTGATTTCATCGATTTCGCCGTTATTGACAAATTCTTCATAGTCTGTATTTGCTAAGCCATAGCCGCCAATGAAAAGGTCGCCAGTGATGACACCAAGACCTCCCCCAAAAGACGGACGAGTGTCATCGCCAAATTGACCGTACTCCGTTAACCAAGGAGTGAAGAAAAATCCTCCACGTTGTTTTCCTTTAAAGATTGTCTCGTCACGCTGTGCAAAAAGGCTGCTTACTGTTAAGCAAAGAATGCTAAATAGGATGATTGATTTTTTCATTTTATTAAATATTTAATGACGTTATTTTTGTCGTTACTTAATTCTTTATTTGGTCGTGGGTGAAAACGACTGATGCATAACTTTTACTCACAAGGTGACTTTGAGTCACCACGTGAGTATCCACCGTTTTGACCCATTACCGTTTATTTTTAGACATAGGATGCCCAGAAACAGCATGGCTGTTTGATTTTCTTTATCCAATGATTTTTATGAAAATTCTTCTTCTTTTAAGTGCGTGACATTATTTATCCAAATTATTATGTCCGACCACTTACCTTAAAAACGCATTCCCATTGTCCAGCTAGACCACATTTTTAAGTCGTAAATTTTTCCATTATCTGTAATAATATCTCCTCTTCCAAAAATGCCTTCTTTAGGTAAACTTGTACCGATTAATCCTGTTTCAGGGTCTATTCTAGTAGAGGCAGAACCATTAATAATGCCTCCAGCAAAAATCGAAAACTTCTTAAAAAGGTTTATATCTACTGTCATTTTCAGCTGTGTTAGCCAGTTTTCGTCATTTGACCAACGCGCTTTTTCGTTGATATGTAAGACAACGGTTTCAAAATTCCAGCGTAATCTCTTTCCTGTTCTAAAGGACGTTCCCAAGCCATAACCTAAACCCCAGCTCATATTTTCTTCTGTCCAATTTGCAGGTGCTCCAAAAAAACTACTTTCTTCCGAGTGTAAATTCGTTTGAACGATGTTATAAAAGGCTGTTGTTCCAAATTTATAACTTGCATTCCATTGAAAAACTTTGCCACGTGATAATTCTAAACGATTGTACCCTTTTCGAATAAAGTTTAATAAACCGAATGAAACTAAGCTTGCCGTATCCGATGCATTTATCAGTCCTACTTGAATGCCGCCTACTCTGTTTGCAAAGTTTATCGCTCCAATCTGTGCAATCTGTACCTCTTTTGCTTTATTGAATAAACCCGAAATTTGCACTTGGGTTTTACCTTTTCCAGCTTTATTACTCAATCCTGCTATTTGCCAGCCAAAATTTTTCCCTTTGGTATGATTTGTCAATCCTGCTATTTGTAAACCAACATAGTTTTTTTTGATATTATTCCAAAGTCCACTGATTTGGACACCATTTCCTTGTTGTGCTCTGTTACGTATACCACTAATTTGTAAACCAGAAACATAAGCTTCGCTATGATTAACTAAACCTGCGAATTGAGTTCCAACAACATTTCCCTTTGTTAGATTAACCAAACCTGCAAATTGAACACCCTGTACATCGCCATTTACAGTATTTCCCAATAAGCCAATTTCTCCACCATTTACTCCTCCATTCACTCCCCAAGTTATATTAAAAGAAAGACGATTAGTCATTTCTTTTGCATCTCCAAAGTTTGAGCTAACACCTGGTGCAACCGAGATTTGTGCTGCTCTTTGTTTGCCTTTGTATTCTTCAAAATCGTCTAGGAATGATAAATTAATTTTAGGAACAACAAAGCTATTACCGCCCGAACGTCTAATTTGTTGTGTCTTTTCGCGCATTAATAATTTTAATGAAGGTTGAACAGTCATACTATCCAATTCGGGCATTCCTACTGAAAAATTAAGAGTATCGCCAGTTTCTGTATAAATCTTTACGTTCTCTTCCTCGACGGGAGTTCGCATTACCCAAGGTTCATCTGTCTCGGGAAGTTCCATACGTGTATAAGAACGTAGTTTTTTTAAGCGGTCAGGTTTGAAAACGATACGCTCTCCAATGACTACATATTTTATAGGTAAATCTGCTAATAACTCTTCTAATCCTTCAGATAATGGCACTTCTTCCACACTCACCGTTACGGTTTCATAGACAGGAATTTTGTCAGGACTATAAACAAACTGAATGTCATAGTTATTCCCAATTTCCGTAATAGCATCTCCTAATTCCCAACCACCAAAACTAAACGAAACCTTTGTTTCGAGTACCTGTGCATCTATACTTATCGTGCAAAACAAGCAGAACAAGATGATTATGTCGGTGATTTTTTTCAATTATTGTTGGTTATTTTGTTATTGGT
>CAZQTE010000628.1:0-2747 GCA_964595615.1 uncultured Saprospiraceae bacterium | reverse complement strand
GGAGGGAAACCCTACCGGGAGTGACTTAGAGCAGCTCTTAAAATAGAACCAATCACCCCGACCCCAAAAGAAGAAAAATCGAAATTCAAATAAAGGAAAACCAAAAAAAATATTCAAAATGCGTAATTATCCACTGTTTGTATGTCTAATAATCATTTTTGCTTCCTGTTCGCAGAAGGAAAATCCTGTAGTTAGAGATCGACTTATCACCAAACATGAACCTTATGAGGAGTTCTTTTTGCAACGGTCTTTTCCAGATGAGTCTGTAGATATTACTGCCTATGAAAAAGCTTTACATCAAGCAAAAGAGGCTAACTTATTAAAAGACGGAGTTGGTTTTGACTCAGAATGGACAGTACAAGGTCCAGGAAATATTGGTGCCCGTATCAATACAATTGCAGTGCACCCTACGGATTCTGATATTATTTATGTAGGTTTTGCACGTGGTGGTGTATGGAAGACAACAGACGGAGGTACAAATTGGTCTTCGATTTTTGATGACCAACTGTTCTTAGCTATCGGAGATATTGAAATTGACCCGCAAGACCCCAATACCGTATATGTTGGAACGGGAGACCCCAATATTTCGGGTTTTCCATTTATTGGCGATGGAGTCTATAAAAGTACGGATGCTGGAGCAAATTGGACAAATATTGGTCTAACAAATACACGTATTACTTCGCGTATTTTGGTAGACCCGACAGACTCTGACAAATTGTATGTTGGCACGATGGGTATTCCATTCGAACCAACAACAGATAAGGGCTTATATCGCTCTTTAGACGGTGGACAGACGTGGGAACAATCATTGTTTGTAACGGATACGGCTGGAATTATTGATATTGTTATCAATCCTCAAAATCCTGATATTCTTTACGCTGCCAGTTGGAATCGAATTAGAAACAATCAGCAGTCTCGTGTCTTTGGTGTAGATGCAAAAATCTGGAAAACTGTCAATGGAGGAGATACTTGGACTGTACTCGAAGGCGGACTACCAACAGGAGAATTGGGTCGTATAGGTTTAACTATCTCTGCTCAAAACCCTGATAAAGTATACGCGATGTATGTAGGTACAAATAGTCATTTATACGGCATTTATCGGACGGAAAACGGGGGGAATTCATGGTCAGAAATACCGACAACTGGAGAATTCGACTTTTACCCGAATCAAGTAGATTTAAAAGATTTTGCTCTTGCTGGCTTTGGTTGGTACTTTGCCAAAATACGCATCGACCCTGAAAATGATGACCATATTTACCTATGTGGAGTAGAATTATGGGAAGCTTTTATATTTGATGAAGACGCTATCTGGGCGCAAGCCTCCCCTGTTTGGTATCTATACGATGTGCATGCAGATAAACACGACTTAGTCTACACTCCTGAAGGTGACGTTCTACTAGCAACAGACGGAGGTCTTTATAAAAGAGATGGTGCCCAATGGGAAGACATGGAAAACATTCCAACTAGTCAATTTTACCGTGTTGCATACAATCCTCATAATCCAGATAATTATTACGGAGGTATGCAAGATAATGGAACATCTGGTGGTAATGCAAGCAATATAAACAATTGGCCACGCATTTTTGGTGGAGACGGTTTTCAAGTAGTATTTCATCCAGACAATCCAAATGTTATGTTTGCGGAAACTCAAAGAGGGAATATCGTAGTCAGTACAGATGGCGGAGACTTTTTCTATGCAGCAACGGAAGGAATTGATTCGCTTGATAGAAAAAATTGGGATATGCCTTACATGATAAGTCATCACAATCCAAATATTATGTACACAGGAACAGAAAAGGCATATATTGGTGACTTTGACGGGAACGAATTAATATGGTCTTCTATTTCTGAAGACCTTACAGACGGCAATATTTTCGGTAGTGCAAGTTTTCATTCTATCACAACTTTAGATGAATCACATTTTAATCCTGGCGTTCTTTATTATGGAACTACAGACGCTAATGTGTGGCGAGTCGTGGCAACAGGTGGCTCAATTCAAAATATAACGGCAGGTTTACCTGAACGCTATGTAACAGATATTAAAGCTTCTCCAGACTTACCATTAACCGTTTATGTGACGCATTCTGGTTATAAAGATAATGAATTTACTCCGCGTGTTCATAGGTCTGACGACGAAGGTAATTCATGGATTGATATTTCGGGAGATTTGCCTAATCTAGCAATCAACGACATCTATATTTTACCCAATAATCAAGATTCTATTCTATTTGTAGCAACGGACGGAGGTGTATATGGCTCTTTAAATGCAGGTGAGAACTGGGAACGTATGGGAACAAATATGCCTTATGTTCCAGTTTATGATTTAGAGCTAAATGTTGAGAAAAATGAATTAATTGCAGGTACCTTTGCTAGGTCAATAATGACTTACTCAATTGATAGTTTGTTAGTTATGACAAATGATACAGTTGTTGTTAATCCACCTGACACGACAGGAGTTGCTATTCGCGAAGTTATCGATACTAAATCAAAGTTGAAAATCTTCCCTTCACCTGCAACAAATTATATTCAAGTAGAGTTTGAAAAGTCAGAACCAGGCAAGCCTTATGAAATCGTCATACTAGATGCAAGTGGAAAGTTAATGTATCAAGAAAAAGGGGAACAAGAAGGCAAGGTTTCTCAAAGAATAAACGTTAACAATATGGCAGCGGGAACTTACTTTGTAAAGATTAAGTTTCGACATACTATTCGAACTGGGTCTTTTGTGAAAAATTAAAGTAGTCTACTTA
>CAZQTE010000627.1:0-2750 GCA_964595615.1 uncultured Saprospiraceae bacterium | reverse complement strand
CCAAATATTCACTTCGATAACTTTTTCGATGCAGACTTCTTGCGTTCGGTCTTATCAGAATTTCCTAATCTCAACAAGGAAAAAGGGGATATCTATTACGAAAATCCAAACGAGAAAAAGCACGCAACTAAAGGCGATGCTTCATTTGGAGACAATATGCGAAAATTGGTGTATTACCTAAATTCGCAGCCATTCTTAGAATTTTTGCAGGAATTGACGGGGATAGAAGAGACTTTGATACCTGACCCTTATTATGTTGGTGGTGGATTTCATGAGATAAAATCTGGAGGTTTTTTGAAATTACACGTTGATTTCCATAAACACCAAAAGACAAAACTCGACCGTAGAATTAACCTACTCATTTACCTAAATGAAAACTGGGAAGAGGAATACGGTGGACATTTCGAACTCTGGGAACGCGACATGAGTAAGTGCGCTGTACGTATCGCACCACTATTTAATCGTGTGGCAATTTTCTCTACAACTGGTGACTCTTGGCACGGACATCCAGACGCTTTGACATGTCCTCCAGACCGCAGCCGCAAGTCGATTGCGCTTTACTACTACACCAATGGTCGCCCAGAAAGCGAAGTTTCTAAAAAGGATAGAACGCGTATCACAACAACTTTCGCCGCGCGTGAAGGTGTGGACGGTGCAGATATGAAGACTTATAATAATCTGGTGAATTTTGCGAATAGCGTGCTGCCTGCTGGGGTGGTGGATTTTATTAAGAAGTTTCGGAATAAGTAGGGTATGCTATGCTATGATAAGTTTCAACGCCGAGGTGGAGAGATGCAGAGAATAACTCTGCGCCTTTGCGCCTCTGTGTTGAAAAATTGTGATACAAGTTTGTTTGTTAACACATCCAATCTCTTTATCTAATTCAAAGGCGTCATTAAATTCTCCCTTTCATTCATGGCTATTTGCGTATCAATCTGAGCCTGTTTTTTAAACTGCTCAAACAGTTCAGGAATTTGTTCTAAATTGACTTTTTTATAGCAGTAATCATCTATTTTCGTGATAATAGGCGATAGTTTTGGCAGACCAACAATGTTAATCGTAGATTTTATTCGATGTGCTTGAAAATGAAAATCATCTATATTCTCTTGTTCCAAAGTCACTTCCATTTCTCTTAATGCAACAGGTATTTGGGACAGGAAAATGTCAATCATTTCTACCTTCGCTTTATTTTTATTTTTAAATACTCTTTCTAATTGATAGAAGTACGCTTTCTCCTTTTGAGGAACTTTCTCAGCTTTAATAGACTTTTTCTCCTCTTTTTTGATAGGATTATCTAATATTTTTTTCAGTTCACTAACCAACAATTCTGGAGGGAAGGGCTTTCCGATATAACTTTGTACATCAATGCTTTTGGAGTAATTTGCTTCCTTTTCGTTTGCACTTGCTGTGAGGACAATAACAGGAGTATTTTGATTTATAGCACCTTCTGTTTCCCTTAGATTTGCGATGAAGTCGAGACCATTTCCGTCAGGTAATTTAACATCAGAAAGAATGCAATCGTAGCGCTTCTTAGCAACCATTGGAGTCACTTCCGATATGCTTTCTGCGACATCTAACTTGATACCCCAATCCGAAAAGATACCTTTGGCATAGACTAAATTTGCAGGATTATCCTCTATCATCAACATTTTCTTATACTGCCAATGCGGTTGTATCACAATGTCAGACTCTGTAGAGATGTGTGCGTCGATTTGTTTGGAGTCAGGTAAATCAAAAGAAAGTTTGACTGAAAAGGTTGTGCCTTGATTAGGTGTACTATCAACATCTATGCTGCCTCCCATTAAATTGAGTAGCTTTTTTACAATATTTAAGCCTAAACCCGCACCTTCGTAAATGTGATTGGCGTCTTGGTGAACTTGCGTAAAACTATCGAAAATAGAAGCAAATTTCTCCTTTTTCATACCTATTCCCGTATCCGTAATGTCGAATTGAACATCAATTGAAGTCTCTGTTTGATTTAAAATGAAAATGTTGAGCGAGACATGACCTTTATCTGTGAATTTAAGAGCATTATTCAATAAATTCAATAATATCTGGTACAGACGCGTGCGGTCTCCCTTTAGGAATGCAGGGAAATTAGGAGGTTTTACAAAAATGAGATTGAGGTCTTTTTTCTTTGCTTTAAAATCTAAAATTCCAATCAAATCGCTGAAAAACTTAGTCGTAGAAAAAGGTTCGTGTAGTAATTCTACTTTGCCAGCATTGATTTGAGATAAATTTAAAATGTCATTGATTATCACCAATAAATTATTCGCAGAACTTTTTGTGATATCGACATAATCTTTTTGCACATTATCTAAATGGGTATTTTCTAGCAAATGACTCATTCCCAAAATACCGTGTAGAGGTGTCCGCAATTCGTGACTTACATTTGCAAAAAGTTCTTCTTTAAAAGAAGCTTGTTGTTCAGTTAACTTCTTTTGAAGTTTTAAATTCTTACTCTTTACTTCTAATTCAGAAATCGTACTGCGTAAAACATTTGTTGTTACTTGTTTGTCTTGGAGTGTTCTTTTTAAACGAAATTCAATTCCATTACAGGCTCTTTTTAGAGACTTTAAATCTTTCTTCATTTGAGCCATCGCAGACTCATCTTTTACATGTAAAAGAGTATTTTTCTCAATTTTTTGTATGAGTTTGGATATATCCATTGAATATATTTCGTGTCAAGCTACTTATATAAGTACGTGACCCTATTTATATGGATATTTTGAGAGGATATTTTTCCGCTA
>CAZQTE010000626.1:0-2773 GCA_964595615.1 uncultured Saprospiraceae bacterium | reverse complement strand
CCTTCTAAAAAACACAAAAAATAGTTCCGTGATGCAGACCATGCAACGATTTTTTAAATTTCTTAGAAGAAAAAATTACTACGCATTATGGCTCAACTTATTAAATCACTTTTACTTATCGTAATCTTACATCTTCTCTAATTTCTTAGCGGCTTGAACTTTACCTGCAGCCGACCCTTTACCTTTCAATTTTGCTTTTGCCGTCCACTCTGCAATAGAAGCTTCATTCATACGCACATAATCTTTATTATCAGCTTTCATAGCTAATTCTTTAGATTTTGTTGCAGTTTTGATAGCATCACCTAGACGATTCATGTCTGCTAAAATCAAAGCTTCGCGACGCAATTGCCAAAATTTAGGATTTGCAGCAGTCATCTCATTTGATTTGTGAACCCATTGATAAGCTTGATTGATATCTTTTCCTGATTTGTGGTAATAACTTCCTGCATTGTAGTATTCACTTGCAGTTGTACCAGCCAATGCATTTTCGATATCGTTCATTACTTTACTATCTGCGTCAACATTTAAGGGAACTGACACATAAGTGTTTTCCCAAGAGAATTCAATATCTGCACTTTCATCACGTGTATTGTTGAAGTCAATTGTGAAAGTTTCTATTGAACGACCTGATTTCATTGTCTTTGCAGAGAATGTCGTAGTTGGTGTTTTACTTTTGTAAGAAGACCAGCTTCCTTTTTCATATGTGTAAACCATGAACTCCCAAGAGTCCGCCATAGGCTTCGTCAAGATGGCATAGCTTCCTTTTTTCAAATCTTTACCACCCAATTTTACATCATCAGCAAAAGTGATTTTTGTAGCAGAGTTTGCTCCCGTACGCCAGATTTGACCAAAAGGCACCAAACCATCTTTTGCGAAAATCGTACGGTCTTTCATACTCGGACGAGAGTAAACGATAGTTACATCAGTCAAACCAACAGTCTGCTCCAAGGTGGCAGTAGGACTTGCTGATGGAGTTGTGATTTGTGCATTTACTGTAAATGCAAGAACCGTCAATGTCAAAAGAGTAAAAATTAATTTTTTCATTTTATTAATTCAGTTTATTGTATAAATTAAAAATTATCATGTTTTAGAAGTTGTTAGAGTTACATAAACTCAAATGGCTTCTTAATAAGAAAGGTATTATTCCTTCTTTATGTTTAACTTTTTCAACAAAAAGTCAAAATATAATACAAAGGTACACAATCAACAGCATTACCTTGTTAGCAGAGCGCGGACGGTTTTTTATGCTTTAACGTTTCATTAAGAACGCTCGTCGATTTTTGTTTGTCTTATAGACAGAATGTGCTTAGATTGAGGATGTAATGATAAACAGTGGTCGATTGATTGGACGTTTAAACTAAATAGAGAAACATGAAAAATCCATTTAAGAAATATTCAGAAGACTTTTCCGAAAACTCCTTCTGGGCAAAAATTAAAGGTTTTGCGCGTCAGGCAGGTTTGAAAACAGCCTACTCTGGTTTGTTACTGTATTATGCCTACAAGAGGAAAGATACTCCTGGCTGGGCTAAAAAATTAGTACTTGGAGTCTTAGGTTATTTTATCTCTCCATTAGATGCTTTGCCTGATTTAACACCTCTTATTGGGTACACCGATGATTTAGGAGTACTGACTTTTGGTCTAGTGACTATAGCTTGTTACATAAATGATGAAGTGAAGGGAAATGCACGGCAACAATTAAATAAGTGGTTTGGTGACTATGACGAAGAAGAATTGGCAGAAGTGGACAAACAGTTATAAAAAGTTTTAAAATATTTTATTTGCTAATTGTAGTAAAAAAATCTGAGCAAAATGTGTCTAAATGCCGTACCTTTGCGTCAAAATAACACTATCTCATCCTTTGAATTGTTCCCCCGACAGAAACAACACTTTTTAGGAATTATAATTAAATTGAGTGTTGAAGAAATGACACTCCAAACCTATGACAGTTATGGGCGAAGATGCTTTTAAAAAATTGTGGAAAATGATTGGGTTGCGTTATAAATCGCACCCTTGGCATGGTATCGAAATCGGAGAAGATGCTCCAAATGTATTGACTTCTTTTATCGAAGTTATTCCTTCTGATACTGTAAAATATGAAGTGGATAAAGCTTCAGGATATTTGAAAATTGACCGCCCTCAAAAATTCTCTAATATCGTTCCTTCTATGTATGGTTTTGTACCACAGACTTTGTGTAAAGAACAGGTGGCAGACTACTGTATGGAAAAAACAGGGCGCGAAGGTATCGTCGGAGATGATGATCCTCTTGATATCTGTGTTTTAACTGAACGTGAAGTAACTCACGGAAATATTATTGTACAAGCAGTGCCAATTGGTGGCTTTCGTATGATTGATGGTGGAGAAGCTGATGATAAAATATTAGCAGTTTTGAAAAACGACCAAGTTTATGGTCACTGGACAGATGCATCTCAGATTCCTACGGCAATCATGGAACGTATCAAGCACTATTTCTTGACCTACAAACAATTGCCAGGTTCACCAGCAAAATGTGAAATTACGCACACTTATGGACGTGAAGAAGCATTAGAAGTTATCCGTCGTAGTCAGATTGATTACAACAATGAATACGGTAACTTAGAAGATATGATGTCTTCTACTTTAATGGAAGCTATGAGCTTTGGTCAACGTCGCGATAAGATTTTGAATAGCTTGAGTTAGATTAGTTGTCAGTTGTTGGTTGACAGTTGACGGTAGCTTACATAAACATGAGTCATCCCGAATTTTCACTTGAAAGTTCGGGATTTCTCTTTTTAC
>CAZQTE010000625.1:0-2776 GCA_964595615.1 uncultured Saprospiraceae bacterium | reverse complement strand
TACTTAAAACGTCGAATTAACCGAAAGTTTCACCCCACTAAAGGCTGGCTCCAAACGACAAATACCTCCCGTACAAACGATACCTTCTACTTGTTTGACATAACTTAAAGAGAAGCGGTTAGTTTTGTAGGTATAAAAGACATCAAAACGAGGATAGTGTGCTTTAATACCTTCACCATTTTCATCTTTGGGAGATGATTTTCCTGGATTGATATTATACATATCCGAAGCTGTAAATGTCCAATGAGGTGCAATAGTTAATTCTAATAAAGCATTTGCCCAATCACCATAATCGACTTTTTTACCATCTGGACCTTCATTAACATTCATGTATTGTAGTTCTAAACGCAGTGCTTTTTTCCTAGCTAACTTATATTGAAAATCAGCATAAGGAACCCAAGCTTGAATATTTGGTTCTTCTGGCTTTACAAAGTAAATTTCTTGATTATAGGTTTGACGTTGTAAACCTGCAGTCAAAATATACTTACGTTTTTTCTTTAAAATAACTTCCGTAAATATTTCTCTGTAAAGAAGATTGCCATTCAAATCATCAATATAAGAGCCATTCACTAAGAATTGCAGTTTGCGAGAAGGAGAATAGCGAATATCAGCCTGGAATGCTTGCTCTCCTAAAAACTGGGTAACCGCAGCATAACGCGCTGTTAAACGGTACGTGTTAGGACGTGCCATTGGCGGGATGAAGTTCATCAAACCATTATTCAAATTCAATAATGGGCTGGTACGGAAATCAAAATTTTCCGTTCGTTTTCCTTCTACAGTAATCCCAAATCCTTTGGCAGCAAAACTCAAACTTGAATATAAAACCATACCACTACCTGAAACTAAACGACCGAAAGTATTTCCATTCGCACGCGTACGAATGGCATTAGGATCAGAGAATATTTCATCCGATTTAAATGCCGCTTCGGCATACCAAGTAAAATTCTTAACAGCCATAGTATTATAAACAGAATAAGCATAAGTATTAAATCTCGGTTTTATTCCATCAACATCTACAGGATCATAAGTAGAAAGTGTCGTCACAATATCATCAACGGTATCATCTCCTAATGTACGTGCTACAATACCAGCACCCGGCGCAAAAGAAACATTAGAAGAGTCAATAGCAATATAACCTTCTATCGCAGCACCACGAGTTACAGCATCATAAGACTCAAACTGTCTTTTTTGACGACCTGTGAATGCTTTTATTTGCCAGTCAGGCGCAAAATCATAAGTCAAACGTAAACCATGCAAAGCTTGGTCAATCAATAACGGACGTTGTTCATAAGCACGGAAAATAATCCCAGAACCGATTTGGTCATATAAATAACCCGCAGAAACGCCAAGTTTGTTAAATTTCTTTTTTGCATACCAACGACCAATGCCCTGCGCCGTATAAGACCCTGTAGGGTTTAGCAAGTTGGAATTATTAAACATATCGAAACGTAATCCGACGTCAAATCCTTTATAGCTATAACCTAAATTCATCCAAACATCCGCTCCAAAAAGCTGATTATCATATTGAGGTGTATTGGTTGCACCAATTAAGCTATCTCTTAGGAAAAAATTTCCGTTAGCTTCTAAATTTCCACGAATTGTTGCCCCTTCTTGAGCTTGTACGCTCAAAGCGAGTAACAAAAGTGTACTGCCGATAAGCAGTGAGAAAAAATTCTTCATCAAGAATGTTTTTTGTTGTTAGTCAGTAATATTTCGTTTCTCAAAGGTAACAAAATCTTATATTAGAGTTGAATAATATATTCATATCAGCTCAATAAAAAAATGATGCGTTAAATTAACTTTGATTACGGTTAATTTCAGGTTAAAAACTTAGGAGAGTAATATTTAGCGAAAAAAAATCTAATAATTTTGGTGTAACCTTTAAACAGAAGCTTCGTCTACTGCCTGAAAGCCTTGCAATTTTCCGACGAAAAAACGGAAAAGCCAAAAGAGATAGAACATTTGGTCTTCTAAGCAACATAAACAATTAGCGAAAGCGTTTTTATTTTGCTTTAAATAATTGAAAATTGCAGACTAATTAACTAAAAACAATAAAAAACTAATAATTTTGAATGATACATTCAAAATTCATCATTCAAAATTCAAAATTATCTTCATGAAAGCTGTAAAATTTTTCACTCTCGCATTCGCACTTCTTTTATCTGTTTCTGTTTTTGCTCAAGAGGGCAAAATGTTACCTTCTGTTGAATTAAAAACATTGGAAGGGGAGCCAATTAATTTACAAGAATTAGGTCAGCAAGGTCACCCAGTTCTTATTAGTTTTTGGGCAACTTGGTGTTCTCCATGTAAAAAAGAATTGGATGCTGTAGCGGATTACTACGAAGATTGGCAAAAAGATTACAACTTGGAAATCGTTGCGATTACTATCGATAACCAACGTGCCTTAGCGAAAGTAAAGCCAATGGTAGCTACTAAAGGTTGGGAATATACAATCTTAAGTGATGCAAATGGTTCTTGTCAGCAAGCGATGAACTTTCAGTCAGTTCCTCAAACATTTTTGTTGAATGCTGCAGGTGAAATCGTTTACTCGCACACAGGTTATGTGCCTGGTGATGAAGAAGAATTAGAAGAGCAGATTGAATTGGCTGCGAAAGGAAAATAAAGGTACTGGTAGCTTTTGCTGCCAAGGTCACAGAAGAAAAGGCGCAACTTGTTGAAAGTTGTGCCTTTTTTATGATGATTAGAAAAAATTCATTCTTTTAAGTACTCGGACACAATTATTTACAATATTAGAACAGGACAATTTTCCGCTTGA
>CAZQTE010000624.1:0-2781 GCA_964595615.1 uncultured Saprospiraceae bacterium | reverse complement strand
TCAAAGTAAAGATGTAGATTAATGAATTATCAGAATTTTAGCTGAAAACAGTGCCCGATACCTTTTTGTGACACTAAATCATAAGTATTTCTTTGACAATTGAATTAAAATGAAATCAATCCAAACCAACAGCGGCGGTCTTGACAAATTAAAAATAATAGAACGCCCCTCCCCTACTCCGTCCTTTGGCGAAATTTTAGTGCGTTGGCATGCAACTTCGCTCAATTTCCATGACTATCTAGTAGCGGTCGGTGGCATTCCTGTTCCAACAGAACGCATCCCAATGTCTGATGGCGCAGGTGAAGTTATTTCAATTGGAGAAGGTGTAACAAAGTGGAAAGTTGGCGATAAAGTCATGTCGATGTTTTTCCCAAATTGGATAGATGGTAGACCAACAATGGACAAAACGTGCTTTATTTCTGGAGAAACGGTGGATGGTTTCATCACAGAAGAATCTTGTCTCTCTGAGGCATCAGTCACCCGTATTCCGTCAGGATACAGCTATGCTGAGGCGGCAACATTACCTTGTGCAGCCTTAACTGCTTGGCGCGGATTAATGGTTGAGGGTAACTTACAAGCTGGCGACAAGGTTTTAATCGAAGGAACGGGTGGCATGTCCATTTTTGCGCTACAATTAGCAAAAATGGCGGGCACGAAGGTTTATGCCACAACTTCATCAACAGAAAAAGCAGAACGTCTAAAAAGTATGGGCGTAGAGGCCGTAGTCAATTATCGTGAAGATGAACGTTGGGGAAAGACGATTTTCAAAATGACAGGTGGTGGAGTTGACCATGTGTTGGATGTTGGTGGCGGCTCTACTATGGTCAATTCTATTGAAGCCGCGGCGATTGGTGCAAGTGTTATTTCTATAGGTATTTTGGGTGACGGGCGAAAAGGTTCGATTACTTTTCCTAAGTTATTTTTTAAACATTTACGTTTAACGGGAATCGCTGTTGGCAGTCGTCTGATGCAAGAAAAAATGGTAGAGGCAATTGAGATTAGTGGAATGAAACCAATAATTGATAAAAGCTTTGCTTTCGATGAATTGTCTAATGCTTTTCGTTATCAGAAAACGGGTAAGCATTTTGGGAAGATTGTCTTGGAATGGTAAAATTGCTAATTTTAAGGACAAATGGCTGAATAACGGTTTAAGTTATTCAGCCATTTTTCATTAAAATCCTCGCAGTGTTTTCTTCAAAGCATCAATCTGCGGCTGAAATAAGCTTTTCACATTTTCAGTCACTTCAGGATATAAATCTTGCACGGTCGAGAAAACTGACATCCGGAAAACGTCGTTTGTTAAGAAATTCTCGTCATCCGTCTTGCTTAAATCATAGCGAGACATCTTTTTACCCCGCGTTTTAACAAGAGCAATATCACGTGCTTCTTTATTGTTCTTTAAAAATATCTCAATCGCAGTAGTCACCTGATTATACAATTCTTGCTGCAAATCTTTCAACTCATTTTGTAAATTTTCTTTCTGTTGAGCAGCTTCTTGCGCAGCATCTTTTTTTCGTTTCTTCTCCTCTTTTACCAATTCTATCGGGTCAAATAAATCCGTTTGTTTAGCCATTGAAACAATGTGACCTGCAACATTTTTAATTTCATCTCCATTTTCTATCCGTCTCAGAGTATAACGAACACTCTGACGCACTTGACTTTCAGGATAGTTATCCAACAAATTACGAAATGCCCGCTCCCCTATCCATGCTTTCACCTTAGGATACAATTCCATAAAAGTATCTCCCTCGGGTTCGTTGATGACAACAGCTGCCTGTTCTAGTTTTGTTTGCTGTATTAAAGTGGGAATTGTTGTGGAATTTTTCGCTTTCCCGACTGGTGAGTTTTTATAAATATAAAAATGTAAAGCCACAACTTTACGACCACGTTTTAGAGGTTCAAATTCAAATGAGATATCAGTATGCTTTTTTAGGTCTTTCTGGGCTTTTAGAAGGACTTTTTGGCGAAAGTTACCATAGAGAGGATAATGGTCCTTAATAAATCTCGTTTCACCGTCAAAAGTCTCTTCTACTGCGCCAATCATTTCTTTGAGGTCATGCAATTCTATTTTACGATTTCCGATGGGTTCATATTGCTTGAGCAACTCATAAATCCGAATCGTATAGGTGCTCGGCAATGCCATAATATTACGCGAGTCATAGACGGTAAACTTAGATTTTAATGCTAACAAATAAGGCTTCATCCGGGGATGAAAAGAAACATCAATATACTTTCCTTCACTATTATTCACAAAACTCTCCACTGATGCCACGATTTTTGTGTCAAACTGCATTTTACCTTCATCCGTATCTCGATAAATCCGTACACTTCTATCGTTCAATTTGATACCTGCTCGCTTGATTCGTTCATACGCTCGGTTATCCTTTTCCAAGCCGAACTCATCAATTACATCTTTTATATAAATGCGGTAATTTTTAAAATCAACATCATCCCTTTTTATCAAGGTCAACATTTTTGTAAAAACACGGGTTTCCCAAATATCAAACTTATACCTCCCTTCCACCAGTTGATTCGACTTCCGAACCAACTTTACAACTTGTTTTTGTTTTTTTGAGGGATGATTGCCTTTGACTTTTTTTGCCATGATTTTCAAGTTTTCTCTAAATAAGTACGTAACACTATTTATCTGGACATTTTGACAGGATGTTTTTCCGCTATTTTCCTCTTAAAAATAGTTCTCCCGACTTGTCAGTACGGGACAGGCTGTGATGCAGACCATGCAACGATTTTTAAGAGAAAACTATCAAAAAAATCTCTCTG
>CAZQTE010000623.1:0-2786 GCA_964595615.1 uncultured Saprospiraceae bacterium | reverse complement strand
ATTCAAAATTAATACTGAATACGAAAGGTAAAAAGATTTTTACAAAACAAAAATACAAATACGTCTGTGACTGTCTGAACTGCAACTTTTTACACTTTAAAAGAGTAAAAGAACTATCTTTGCGGTCGATTTTAATGAATACCGTATCTCGAAACTCTTGTTTCGAAATCAAATAAAGTCCAAACTATAACCATGGCAACTAAGACAGCTAAAAGCGTCATCAAATACGACAGAGGAAATCTAACCAATGAAACTCTGCGTGACCTATATTTGCGGATGTTGAGACCGCGCCTCGTCGAGGAAAAAATGCTCAAATTACTCCGCCAAGGAAAAATCAGTAAATGGTTTTCTGGTATCGGGCAAGAAGCTGTTTCTGTCGGCGCGACTTCGGCGATGTTAGCAGATGAGACAATCTTTCCAATGCACCGTAATTTGGGAGTTTTTACGACGCGTGATGTGCCTTTAGAACGCCTTTTTTGTCAATGGCAAGGAAAGGAAATGGGCTTCACCAAAGGTCGTGACCGTTCTTTTCACTTTGGGACTATGGAATACAACTTGGTCGGAATGATTTCTCACCTTGGTCCACAATTGTCTTTGGCTGGTGGTGTCGGTTTGGCGCACAAACTGCAAAATGAAAAACGCGTTTCTTTAGCTTTTACAGGCGAAGGCGGAACGAGTGAAGGAGAGTTTCATGAAGCATTGAACGTCGCAGCAGTTTGGGATTTGCCGACGATTTTCTTGATTGAAAATAATGGCTATGGTTTGAGTACGCCGACTTCTGAACAATACCGTTGTAAAGATTTGGCGGATAGAGGAATTGGCTATGGTATGCGTTCTGTCATTTTAGATGGAAATAATATTTTAGAAGTTTATCAAGAATTATCGAAGATTGCTTCTGAGATTCGTGAGAACCCGCATCCTGTCTTAGTTGAATGTAAGACTTTCAGAATGCGTGGTCACGAGGAAGCGTCAGGTACAAAATATGTTCCCAAAGAACTCATGGCAGAATGGGGAAAAAAAGACCCAATCAGTAATTATGAAGCATTTTTGATAAAGGAGAAAGTTATCAAAGCTGCGGAAGTGACCGCTTGGACGAAAGAAATAAAAGCAGAGATAGAAGCAGGTCTAAAAATCGCAGAGGGGCAACCAAAAGTAGAAATCAACTTAGAGCGCGAATTGGAAGATTTGTACGCGCCACACCAACAAGTTATCACTGCACCAAGTGAAAACACTACAGAAAAACGTTTTGTGGATGCCATTCACGATGGCTTGAAAACAGCAATGCAGACGCATGACAATCTCGTGATCATGGGGCAAGATGTGGCTGATTATGGTGGTGTTTTTAAGATTACCGACGGCTTTACGAAAGAATTTGGTAAAGGACGTGTGCGCAATACGCCGATTTGTGAAAGTTCAATTATCGGTATTGGTTTAGGTTTGAGTTTGAAAAAACAGAAAGCCATGGTCGAAATGCAATTTGCGGATTTCGTGACTTGTGGTTTCAATCAAATCGTGAATTATCTTGCAAAATTACACTATCGCTGGGGCGAAAATGCAGACGTCGTTATTCGTATGCCTACAGGCGGTGGCGTTGGCGCAGGACCATTTCACTCGCAGAGTAACGAAGCATGGTTTACGCATACGCCAGGTTTGAAGGTATTGTATCCTTCGACACCAGCCGATGCAAAAGGAATGCTTTTAGCAGCTTTTGAAGACCCGAATCCTGTTTTGTTTTTCGAGCATAAAGGTTTGTATCGTAGCTTAAATGGTGAAGTGCCAGAAGGTTATTATACGACTGAAATCGGAAAAGCGCGTACACACCGCACAGGAGGAGCAGTTACCGTTTTAACTTATGGTGCAGCCGTTCATTGGGCGACGACAATCGTAGAAGAGGAAGGAATTGATGCGGAAATCATTGATTTGCGTTCATTAGTACCTTTAGATTATGATGCTATTCGTGCTTCTGTTGAGAAAACAAGTCGCGTGATTATTTTCCATGAAGATACGATGTTTGGAGGTATAGGAGGTGAATTATCTGCTTGGATTTCTGAGCATTTATTTGAGCATTTGGATGCGCCAGTTTTGAGAGCAGCGAGTTTAGATACTCCAATTCCTTTTGATGTCGGATTGGAAGGGCAGTTTTTGCCGAAGGAAAGATTTAGAGAGCAGTTGTTGCGAATTGTTGGGTATTAATTTGAAAGATATTAGATGTTAGACATTGGACCTTAGACTTTGCATTAAGACGAAAATCTAAAATCTAAGGTCTAAAATCTAACATCTTATTCGTACTTTTGCCCTCCGTTTTAAAATTTGACAATAAACAGAACGAGTAGGAATTTTATTTTTTTCCTAAAAGTTCATATTCTATAAAACATGAATTTAGAAAAATTAGTAGCCGTTACGGGTTTGCCAGGTATTCACCGTATCACAGGAAATCGCGGAAACGGAGTTATCTTAGAAGACTTGGATACAGGTAAAATGAAATTTGCTTCTATGCGTAAATACCAATTTACGCCATTAGAAAGTATTGCGATTTATACAAATGAAGACTCTGTAGAGTTAGCAAAAGTATTCCGCAATATGTTGGAGCAAAAAGCAGACAACCCTCCTGTAGCGCATACTGCCAAGCCAGCAGAAATCAAAGAATACTTTGAAGATGTAGTGCCTGACTACGATAAAGACCAAGTACACATGAGTGACATGAAAAAAGTCATCAAGTGGTTTACTTTCTTGGATGCGCGTAATCTTTTGTCCTTAGAAGATGATGCGCCAAAAGAGGAAGAAGC
>CAZQTE010000622.1:1672-2792 GCA_964595615.1 uncultured Saprospiraceae bacterium | reverse complement strand
TAATCTAAAGCTAAATTCCAATTTTCATTTGCTTTCTTTTTATCATTTATTTCTCTGTAAAAAGTACCGAGATTTTTATAAGTCGTCCCGAGATTATTTAAGACTTCAGCCCTGCCTTCTTCATCTTCTAATCGTCTGGTCATGGACAACGAGTTTTCATAATATTTGACAGCTTCGTTAAATAAGAACTGCGCTTCCTTCTTATCAAAAGTATCTCTTTCAATTAATTCCTCGCCGAGTGCATCGTATATGTAGCCAATATTCTGCACCGCGCCAGCTAATTCATATTCATTCCCAACTTCTGAATGCAATTTTCTTGCTTTCAAATAATAATCTAAAGCCTCTTCAAATCTATCTAACTCGGACATGATATTTCCAACGACATTATAAGCATTTGCAATCTCGGTTGTGTCTCCTTCTGTTCCTGTTCGTTCTAAAAATTGGAAGATTGTTTCTAAGGCTTCGGGGTAATTTCCGATGCTTTCGTAAGTAATACTCAGGTTATATAGCGCGCGCAATTCTTTTTTTTCATCCCCTAAATCACGTCGAATTTTCAATGCCAAACGGTATGCTTTCAGCGACTCAGGATACATTTCCAGAGACTCATACACATTTCCAATATTATTGTAAAGAGAAGCTTGTCCTGGTAGGTCAGTTAGCTGTTTTCTAATTTCTAAAGCCTTTTCAAAATACTCAATTGCTTCTTTCCAATTTCCATGAATATCTTCTGTGACACCGCGAAAATTCATGGCATCTCCTTGTCCTTTGGGGTAATCTAATTTTTCGGCTAAATCGTAAGCTTGCGTAAGTAACAGTCGAGCAGAATCAGGAGAATCAAACTTCAATTCCCAAGCCAATTCATTCAAATAAAAAACCTTTGTTGTATCTTCTTTGACTGTTGACAAGTCTCGAATGAGACGCTCTGCATAAGATTCCTGTGCTAAAAGAGGGGTATAAAAAAAAGAAAGGCATAAAATGGCTAATTGAAAAATTAGCCCCCTTATGCCTTTTAATTTGCTCAAAGTTCGTGTTTGTTTAAAAGCAATACGACAAATAATGTAAAATAGTCGTACGCAAAAATTGGATAGCAAATCAGTTTCTCTAAATCTCAAAACTCAAA
>CAZQTE010000622.1:0-1572 GCA_964595615.1 uncultured Saprospiraceae bacterium | reverse complement strand
TTGTTTCATTGTGTTTTCTAATGCAGCTCCAGATGCGATAATTTTCAATTCTTCTTTTGGTTCTGTTATCGCTTCAATCTCTTCTTTGCTGGCACCTTCATCTTCGGCGTAATGGCGTAATTCATCTACAGAAGTAACTTCACGAAATGCAACACCCTCCAGAGTTACTTTCTGTCCTTCACAATCCAATGGTAAAAAGAAACCGTAGTCTTTAAATTTGACGAAAAGTTCTTTGCCCGTTGTTTCAGATTTAATATTTGCCCAACAACCTTTTTTCTTGCACACACTCTCGACAATGCCTGTCACCTTAACATTCATAGAATCCTGAGTCTCCATCTTCGAGACGAAGCTGTCAAATTCCATAGCATTATCTAATGTGATTTTTTCACCAAAAAACTGTCCTTCTTCTGTTACAGCAGTTGGTTCTGGTGTATTATTGCAGGCTAAAAAGGAAAGGCTAAGTAATAGAAAAAACGCTAAATTTTTAATCATTTAGTACCGATTATTTTATGTAGAAAATTATTTCCCTTATAGTGTTTCATAACTTAGACTAAAGATGTTAGACCTTAGATTTTAGACATTAAATTCCTTGCAGTAAAATCAGTCTTTCATAGTTTTTCAATATGGAAAATCAATGAAATCCTCCTGAT
This sequence comes from uncultured Saprospiraceae bacterium, assembly GCA_964595615.1. Classification (GTDB taxonomy): domain Bacteria; phylum Bacteroidota; class Bacteroidia; order Chitinophagales; family Saprospiraceae; genus JAHDCG01. The sequence goes on along the minus strand of CAZQTE010000622.1, from coordinate 922 downwards.
TTCTATTTTCTCACATAGAAAGTCTAATGTCTAAAATCTTCTATCTAAAGTCTAACTTATAACAAATATGTCACAAAACTAATACGTGGATTCGGAATTCCAAAAATATGATTCCGAAAAATGTCATTTTGTGGAAAACTTTTTTGAATTAGAATCGTAGCAACGACGAATCGGATTCGTTAAACAAGGAATTCTTAAGCATAAAACACATAACAAAAGCCCTTGCAATCCGAAAATTACAAGGGCTTCCACGGTCAACTGACAACAGTCAACCAAGAACTAAAAAGTATTAGTTTTTGTTGCTAATCAACTTTACTTTAGCATCAGTTGCAGTAGCTGGTTTAGCTTCTACTTTAGCACCAGTTTTTGCTTTTCCAGCACAAGATGATGCACTTCCTTTTGCACAACATGCTTTTTTAGGAGCAGCATCGTTAGATACTTGCTTCGCAGATGCACCCGTTGCTTTTGAACAAGATGTTTTTGATGCGCCTTTTGCACAACACGCTTTCTTTGGAGCAGCTTCTGCAGAAACTTGCTTCGCAGATGCGCCTTTTGCAGCAGTACAAGATGCTTTTGATTTAGAGCATGATGCTTTTGCAGAAGGAGAAACGTTTACAAATTTTGCTGATTTAGAGCAGTACTCTACATCTGTGTAGCTTACTTTACCACTTGTTGCACAAACATTTTTACGAGTAAAACTTACTTTACCGCTTGTTGCACAAGTTTTAGTTTCGATAGTTTCGTCCGTAGCAGCTAGTTTCACCGCTGCTGCATGCGCATCAGTTTGAGTAGCATCAACAGAAGATGTTTTGTGTGCTTTTTTACAAGCTGCTGGGTTGCAAGATTGTGCAGTAGCAGAGAAAGATACAAAGCCTAAGAACGCGAAGAGTACGAATAATTTCTTCATAGGAAGATGATATTT
>CAZQTE010000621.1:0-2817 GCA_964595615.1 uncultured Saprospiraceae bacterium | reverse complement strand
GTTGAGCGGATTCTTCTGGGGTGAATTTTGGGGCAGTGTAGGGGGTGAAATTTTCAGATTTCATTGATTAATATTTATAATTTTTAATGCCCTCATTTCTTTAAGAAATAAGGGTATTTCGTTTGTTTCGCTTCCAACAAGATGAAACTCTTTAAGGTTTTTAAGATGGCGAATACCCTCTGGAACTTGCTTTATTCCACAATTCTGAATATTTACCTTTTCAAGATTTGATAATTTTTCATAATTACTATCATCTAACCAACTATCTACTCCTTCTAAATTTCTAAGTGTTAGGTATTTTAACGTTTTTGATGCTACTTCAAAATTAATAGTTTCTATGTACGAATCCATCATTATCAAGTTTTGTAAAGCAGGAAAAAGAGATAGACTCAAAGAATACCAGCTTTTACCTCTCCATACAACAGTCTCCGCCTTTTTGAAAGTCACAGGAACTACTTTTTCGGGCATATAATTATTTCTAAAATAATTAAATTCTACATTTTTTACAACTAAATTTAGTTCTCCAGAATATGGAAATATCAGCCCCTTATCTTGTGCTGTTAATTTTAAAAAATGTATCTGCTTTAAAACTGACAATTGATTTAGTAAAGGAAAAATATTTTTATCTCCAAAAAAATTAATGGAGCAGTTTACAATTGATTGACCAGATAGTATTTTAATATAGTCAGGCAAAGTTTCAGATAGGTTTAGGTCTAAAGACAGTTCAAGAGATTTTTGTTGTTCTTTAGAAAAAAAAGTTCTCCATACTGATATTTCATTCAAGTCAAATTGACACTGAAAACAATCATTAAAAACACTCTTGATAACACTTTTAGAGAAGTGTTCATTTATATCTTTTGTAGAATGTCCATTTTTGTAATAAAGCCAGACTTTTTTTGAGATATTATTATCAATAACGTCTATTATTTTTTCTTCAAACTCTTTTTCTTTATTGGCAAATGAAAATCCTAAAACCATAGAAAGAATGTAATCTGGAAGCTTACCCGCATTTCTTAAAATTTCTAACCCAAGTAAAATACTCTCTCTATTATTTGCTTTGAAAAATTCAACAACATTCGATAAATCATAATCTACACTTGTTCTTTTTTGCCAATTCAAAGAATACAATAGCCAATCTGTTACTTCTTCTTCGGTAGCAATCAAATCAAATTCTTTTTTCCCTCTAAAAATATCTTTCCACTTTCCATTAGAAAATAGTAGTATATTAAATTTTGCATCTATTGGAATTCGCTTATCTTGTTTAACGACTAAATGAAGCTCATTTATGGCTCTTTGCTTTGAAGTCATCATGTATCCATAAGAGATATAAGTCTCGGAAGGGGGCATTTTAAGAAATCTCTCTCGTCTGTCTTTCCCCGCTAATTTTCCATAAGAGTACGTAGAAATTAAAGAAAGAATCATCTCTGTATTTTCTTCAAATATTCCTTCGTCACCAAAAAAATAAGGAAAAGGAAAGTCTTCAATTTTTCTATTTATAGCATCCATTCTTTTAAACCCCGCCTGCGTTTTCAATACTGGCGACAAGTCCTGCCAATCTGTATAATTAAATTCTATTCGTGTGAGTTTCTGAATTTCATCAAGACCTCGGGGAAAATATTCTAATTCTAATCCACATAAAGAAAGGCTCTCTAATTTTTTAAATACGTTTTCATATAATACTATTTCCTTTTTGTAAATTCCACTAATTCTTAAAGCCTTTAAGTTTGAAACGCTTCGTAGCTTATTGATTACCTCTAATATCTTCGTTTCTTCGTTGACAGTAAGATGGAAGGCGACAAATTCAGGATTTACTATGTTTAACAGTCTTAACTTTAAACTGGTTAAATCAAAAGGAGTCACTTCTAAAAAAATAGCTTTACGTCTATGTATTATTAACTCAAATATTGATTTTGCAAAAGGTTTAGGTAACCATTCCCTAAATTCGCTTTTTTTCCTGTGTCTCATATAGATTAATAATTATCAAAAAACCAATTCCCTAAAACCAAAGCACCCGCACCATCAAAACCACACCAAATAAAGCCAAAGCTACTCCACTTACTCGTCTCAAAATCAAAATAGTATTAGATTTCAGTAGATGTCGTACCGCTTTTGCGGCCCATATTTTCAATATATCCGTCAACATCACCGTACCGAAAATCCCTCCAAAAAAAATGAAGGCATCTTGATTTGTAAAATCCTGCCCTGCGACCATTGTTCCAGTGACACCAGTCCAAAAGAAAACAGTAAAGGGATTAAGAGTATTGATTAAAAAGCCTTTGAGCCAGAGGGAGAAATAACCTGGACGATGGACCCCGTCGTCATCATCAAAGTCAAGAGCTTCTGGAAGTTGCTCGTCAATGATGTCTTCTGCTGGTTTGTGCTCATTCGGGACTTTTGGAGGTTTAGAAAAGAGTGTTGCTAAACCAAATCCAATTAAAGTAAAACCGCCTATCGTTCCTAATATCTCTTCAAAACCTTCGTACTCCGTTATAGCAACAATGTAAGAAACACCAAAATAAGCTATCGAAATATACATCAAATCACTTACCCATACTCCTAAACCAACCATCATACCTGCCCGAAAACCACGCTCAATTGCTGTCTGCAAGAGTGCAAAAATAATCGGTCCAACAAGAATACTCAATGTCAATCCGAGAAATATGCCTTTGATGAGTAAATCCACTTTAGTAAATATGAAGTATGAAATATGAATAAAGGTCGTTTAAAAAATAACTCACAGTTTGAATATTCTTTAAATGACCCTAAGTAAAAGAAATTCAATAACTTGAGCCATTATACTTGTTCTTTTTCCTTCTA
>CAZQTE010000620.1:0-2830 GCA_964595615.1 uncultured Saprospiraceae bacterium | reverse complement strand
GTTTAATCGTTCCTTAACAACATAAATCACTCTTTTTCAATACTTTTGCAAACGAACGGCATATCTCCGTTCTCATGATTGAAACAATAAACATGAAATATTATTCTCTTGGTCTCGTGGCCATTTTCTTTTTCTTCTTAACGGCATTCACTTCCGAAAAGGAAATAAAAATAACTGTCAATACCCAAGGCTGTGAAGAAGGTGCAATGTTGTCGATGATGGAATTTGACGGATTTAACTTTACGGCATTTCTTAGCGAACCAGTCAAAGATGGAAAAACTATTTTTACTCTTCCTGAAACGCGTCCACGTGTGTATTACATTGGTACAACGACGGGAAATATGATTCCTATTATCTTAGGTTCGGAAGAAAATGTGCAGTTGACAACAAATTGTGCGAGTTTTCGCAGTGCAAAAGTTTCTGGCTCACCTTTAAATGAAGGTTATACTTCTTTAAAAAGCGAAATCAAGACTTTTAGAAATTCGAGCCGCTCTATGCAACGTCAATTGTTAATGGCAGATGGCGATGCCAAACAACAAGAGAAAGCGATTTATGGGATGACACAAATCGACAATCAGCGTTTAGAGTTATTAGATTCTTTAAAGCGTACTCAGCCATTTTTAGGGAATGTCGCAGAGTTGAATACTTATTTGAGTTACCAATTGTATGGTGACGGTTTTCCCGATGAATTGAATTATTTTGTCAATATGTATTTCAATTATGCAAATTGGCAAGATGCAAATTATCAATACAATCCTTGGGTTTACGAAAGTACAAAAGCATATACGCAGACTTTGTGTAGTGTAAATATTCCAGATGAGCAACATGCTTTGGCTTTGAATACGATGTTGAATAAGATACCCAAAGACAGCCGTACTTATAAGTTGGCTTATGGCGGTGTCTTAGCAGGATTAGAAGGAAAGAAGCACGATAATTTTGCTGTATTTGCAAAAGCATTTGTAGAGGAATTTAAGGAGAAAGACCCTAAGACAAGTGCAGCCGTTGCCAAGAAAATGGCGAATGTTTCACAATTAATGGTGGGAGGTACAGCGCCAGATTTCACACAAAATACACCTGATGGAAAGCCTCTTACTTTGAGTGGAATGCGTGGGAAAGTGGTTCTCATCGATTTTTGGGCGAGTTGGTGTGGACCTTGTCGCAAGGAAAACCCAAATGTAGTAAAGGTTTATGAGGAATATAAAGACCAAGGATTTGACATCTTGAGTGTTAGCTTGGATAGTAATAAAGACCGTTGGCTATCGGCTATAGAGAAAGATAAATTAACTTGGGCGCATGTCTCAGATTTGAAAGGTTGGAAAAATGAAGTTGCGGAGATGTACGGCGTTTCTTCTATTCCTGCGACGATTTTATTGGATAAAGACGGTAAAATCATCGCAAGAAACCTACGTGGACCTGCTTTGGAGGCAAAATTGAAGCAAGTATTCAAATAAGCCAAAATTCAAAAATTTATAAAAAAGGAGCTTGCGCACATTGCGAAAGCTCCTTTTTTTGTTTTTGGAAATCGTAATATATTTTCATAGCCTGCCTATATAAAAAGTTTAAACTTCCGTATTTTTCCTACCTTGTGGCATAATTTCAAAATAGAGATTGTAATTCAGCAAAACCACACATTATGGGTAAAACGTATGCAGCAATCACGGGAGTTCAAGGATATGTCCCGGATTACATTCTGACTAATGCAGAATTGGAGACAATGGTCGATACCAACGACGAGTGGATTCGCTCGCGTACGGGTGTAGAGGAACGCCGGATTTTGAAAGAACCTGGCAAGGCAACTTCTGATTTAGGAGTAGAGGCTGTCAGAGGGCTTTTGGAAAAAACGGGAACTTCGATAGATGAAGTGGATATGTTGATTTGTGCGACAGTTACAGCAGACTACCCTTTTCCTGATACTGCGAATTTGATTTCGCATAAATTGGGTATCAAAAATGCTTTTTGCTATGATATCAATGCAGCTTGTTCTGGATTTTTATATGCCTTAGCAACTGCTTCTAAATTTGTTGAGAGTGGTTCACACAAAAAGGTTGTTGTCGTGGGTGCAGATATGATGTCTTCTATTCTCGATTATACAGACCGTTCAACATGTATTATTTTTGGTGACGGTGCAGGTGCAGTGATGTTAGAACCTACTGAAGAAGAGGTTGGCGTTCAAGATTGTATATTAAAAAGTGATGGAGTTGGAAGTGAATTTTTGCACCAAAAAATTGGTGGCTCACTAAATCGACCAACACCTGAAAACTTAGCTACTGGAGGTCAATATGTATTTCAAAATGGACGCCCTGTATTTAAAGCTGCGGTTAGTAGTATGTCAAATGTTGTTGGGGAGCTAATGGAACGCAATAACTTAACTGCGGAAAATATGGATTGGTTAGTTCCGCATCAAGCGAATATCCGAATCATCGAAGCAGTTTCGCGTATGGCTGATTTTCCTATGGAAAAGGTCATGGTAAATATTCAAAAATACGGAAACACAACGGCAGGAACACTTCCATTGTGTTTGTGGGATTATGAAGACCAATTGAAAAAAGGTGATAATATCATTTTGACTGCTTTTGGTGGTGGATTTACTTGGGGCTCGCTTTATTTGAAATGGGCATATTAGTGGAAGAAGATATTAGATTAGTATGGGCAAGCTTTTAGCTTTTAGACTGCTTATTGGTCTATTCTGAAAATATCAATTCAAATTAAAATAGGCATAACGAGTCATTTCGTTATGCCTATTTTATAATTTATGTGAAATTAATATTCATCCTCATACTCCTCCTCTTCACCATATTCTTCGGGATTGTTCAATAAAAAAGTTATCCCA
>CAZQTE010000619.1:0-2836 GCA_964595615.1 uncultured Saprospiraceae bacterium | reverse complement strand
AATCACTTTTACTAATCAGTCTTTATTGGTTCTTAAAGTTGCTTTTCAATTATAATTATTCATCGCTAACATTACTCAGCCAAAACAAAGAACTAACTGGCTTGAGTTTTAACTTACATCTGGTAAAAAGCTGTCCATTGTCTTCAAAATAGGACATCTTTTCAATTTTAGCTAAGGTTCCGTTATGTGGATTTCCTTTTTTTAGATTTAGTTTTCCTTTTAAAATTACTTCTGTCTCTATCGTTTCGTTGCTTGAATTGGCAAAATAATAGATATGTCTGCCTTCTTTTATTTTGTGTATATAGGAGAACTTGCCCATATCCGTACTTAAAATAGGATTGGGTGAAAACTGAACATCTGCAACTAAACGTTTTTGTATTATTTTTGAAAGGTTCAAAGGAGTTGGATTTGGAATAAAAACAGCTTGTCCACCATTTTTATTTGAATTAGACTGAATTTTTGATTTGTCCAAAACCAATGAATTAATACCAAAAATTTCATCAATTAAGTTAATTACCTTTTGGTCTTCTCCCATTTCAGAAGACTTAAATGGTAGTTGAGTTGTTGAAATTACCAACCCACCTTGTTGATAAAAGTCCTTTATTTTATTTAGAGTCTTGTATGAAATAATCTTACAACCTGAAACGATAAGTACTTTATAATTTTGTTTGTTTTCTTTATTATCGAGCGTTACACTTCCATCTTTAATACTATATTTTTCATCGAGAAAATACTCAGGATGAATAAACGTAAAATCCTGTCGAACTTGATTCGTCAGCATATCACTAATCTTTTGGTAATCAGTTTCTGGTGATATGAAAAAACCTTGACGTGGATTATCAGGGTCTTCAAATCTATACCAACCCGCCAGTTCTTCAAAAGGATAAAACAAACCAATATCTGCCACTCGCTTTCCTCCTTGAAGCAGCATACAGGATCGTCCAACAAAATTTGAGTACGCTGGTAAGGCAGGAGCAATTTTTTCACTATCGGGCGATACCAATGGTGAAATGTAAACTTGCTTGGGGTTATACCACATGCCGTGAGGTATTGTAAAGTTGACACCTCTAACGAACAAATCCATCATCGCTCTGTAAAGCATTAAAGAATCAAAAATTTGCTCTTTGTAAGCACCGTAGATCTCTGTTGATACTATAGGTTTGTCATAATAATCCGCTGCTGAGCTAATCAGTTTATGCCCGTTTTGACCAAATTGATAATCAATAATCGCATCCGTCAGGGGAATCGCTGTATGCCGAAAAAATTTAAAGATATCCCCGTTCATATCTATTGGGGTTGGGTCATAATTTCCAGGTGGATGCCCAGTATCTTTTACACCATGTGCTTTCGCCCATGCTCCTACTAATTTTGGAAACCCTTCGGCAAGTAATTCGGCTCGTGTGTTATAAAATGCGTTCCGTACCGATTCGGTTTTAGGACCAATGTTATACCACAATGCTGGATACCATGGTTTTGGATCGTAGCCATTTATTGCTTCAAATTTTTTATTGAAAGCTCCTGTCCAAGTTCGTGGGTGTTTCCAAAAACCAACATCATCAAAAAATGTCTTTTTTATGGTAGTTCCGAAATAAGGTTTGAAACTATCGTAATAAACCTCATAAGTATTGTTGATCATGTGTCGGACTGCTATGGTATCCAAATAATCAACAACCGGAAATGCTTTATGATAACTGTCTTTTACCATGGTGAAATACATTATTTTCCAATTTCCAGTTGGCACATGCCATTTTAGAATCCCATTTTCTATCTCTTCACTAAGTTCTTTCCTCTGTAAAGTTTCTGTATTCATAGCCACTACAGATAGGAGTATTCCCTCAGGAATTTCATCCATAAAATTACTTGGTCCCGATACTTCCCTTTCTATTTTATCCAATCTTTTCATCGTGTGCTCAGGAAAGAGCTCTCCCATTTTTCCACCAGCCATGCCACTTGGAAAATCATTATCATCATACAAGATTACCTCCATGTCCAGTTCTTCGGCTGTATTTAAAACATCCTGAAATCGTTTTAAGTAATCTGCGGAAAGAAATTTTGGAAGTGTTCCCGGTTTACCATTTTTTTTTGGTGCCAAAGGCAGTACGCTAATCCCAGAAAAACCTCCTAAATTTTTTGCATCCTTCATTTGTTTTTGGATACCCTCCGTGGTTAATTCTCCATTGATGTGCCAAAAGGGCATCGGCTTAAACTCGTTTGGTGGATTTTTAAATTCCACTTCAAGAGCATCTTTTACCAGCTGCTGCGCTTGTGCAAACAGAGCAATTGGAAGAAGGCATATTAATAGTATTACTTTAGAAATATTGAGCATTATGTTTTTTTTAATTTTTTCTCGGAATATCATTCTGCAAAAAAGGCTTTCCCGTTCGAGGAAATTGAACATCTAAAAGCTTTTTCATTCTCTTTTCTACTTTTGCATACTTGGGATTTTCCGATAGATTTTCATAAGACAAAAGGCTGTTTTTATGCTGATATAATTCCGCTCCTAAAATTTCGTGTGTTGTAGAATTTCTCCATTCCGTGTAGCGCCATTCGCCGTCGGTGGTCGTCACGCCCATGATTTTTTCCCCTCTCGCATAGACACTATAAGCAGCAGCATCCCATTTTTTATTGGGTTTGTCCAATACAGGTACGATACTTTTTCCGTCTGAAATAGGTGCCGATTCCAAATCGCAGATGTCCACTAAAGTTGAAAAAATATCTACATTTTCAACCAAAGCATTCGAGGTTTTCCCCGTAACTCTATTTTCATAAGCGGTTTCTCTGCTGATGATTAAAGGCACTCTTACATCTATTTCCATGTTGGAATGCTTACACCAAG
>CAZQTE010000618.1:0-2845 GCA_964595615.1 uncultured Saprospiraceae bacterium | reverse complement strand
CTCAAATAATTTAGAAAAGGCTGCACAATTCCATACATTTCCACCAATTTATCTGCAAAATCTGGACTGGAGACTTCCTCTCGCGTCAAATTCTTTGTTACAGCAAAACTCTTTAAGCGCAGCAATTCCACGTGCTCATGCTCGCGTGAGTAACCTGCGGGTGCCGTTTTCAAACGACCACCTTGATACAGTTCTCCAAAAGTATTCGCAAATTTCTTCTCTGCAATAATCTCCTTTAAAACAGCTCCATTATAATCAATTCCTGCCCGCACACTTTTCAATGTCTTGGAGTCAGGATGCCACATACCCGCGCCAAGCATACACTCATTTACACCGACCATAAAATAAAAATCTGTCCCCTTCGTGATTTTATCCAATACCGCCCCAAAGTGGTCTTTGTAGGTCGGTCTTTCTGGATGAAACATCAAATTGTTATTGATACGCTCAATCGCTTTTTTACCCGGAGTATCATAATAAGTGGGATAAGTCGCCACCATTTTTGTATTCACTTTGTCTACAAATTTGATGAATTCATCTCGCGTGGCTTTGTATTCTTTTCGGTTTTCGTCCATCCATGCTTTGGAGTTATTTTCTTGTAAATTGGTGAGGAAAGTAAAGATTTTGTTGGTATCCATTTGCGTAGTTTGTCGATGTATTTTTGTTATTTTGAAAGAAAACGAATAAAAAAGAAAAAGGTTATTCTGGTTTCAAAAATCACATAAAAGTAATAATAAGACTAAAGACTTGCCTTTCGCTTATCCTTATTTGGACAAATTCCAATTAAGTACTACATTTGCCCCACAACGGAGCAATTTCCGCAAAATCTAATTACTATTTATGTGTATAAAAGATTTAAAAGTAGGTGAGCAAAAGACTATAGCGAGTTTTAACCGCCAAGACATTGGTGGCAAATTGCTAAGCATGGGTATAAAACCTGGTTGCAAAGTTACTTTGTTGCGGAAAACGAATTTCGATAAAGCTTTTTACTTAAAAATAGATGCTTCTCGCATGGCGATTCGTTCTGAAGAGGCGGCAATGATTGAATTGATGTAAAATCGATTATTTTCAGAAAAGAAAGAACACACGTGCAGAAAAATTATAAAATCGCCCTTCTTGGCAATCCCAACGCCGGCAAATCTTCCATTTTTAATTTATTGACTGGCTTACGCCAAAAAGTCGGGAATTTCCCTGGTGTTACTGTTGATAAAAAACTCGGGACGGCTTATCTCAATTCTGATTTAGCAGTGACGATTGTTGACTTTCCGGGGACTTATTCGCTCTACCCTACTTCGCAAGACGAACGTATAGTCACTAATACTTTTACCAATCCACAAGACGAAAATTATCCAGATGCTATCCTCTATATTGCCGACATTACGCAATTAGAAAAGCATCTTTTGTTGTTGTCCCAAGTTCATGATTTGGGTTTGCCTGTTCTTTTGGCTTTGAATATGGTGGATGCGGCGCGTGCGGAAAATCTTAGTTTGGATGCAGATAAAATTGCGAAAGAACTTGGGATAAAAACAGTTACTGTATCTGGAAGAACTGGCGAAGGTTTGGAAGAACTGAAGGCTGGATTAGTAGAAATTACTACGACCAGCAAAAATTACGAGTTAAAAAAGCCCTTCCTTAGATTTTCAGATGAAGAAAAGGAAATTGCAGGCTCTTTGTCAGCTAAATTTCCTCAAACAACTGATTATCAGCGAATTTTAATTGCACATCATCAGAAGCATTTACCTTTTTTGACAGAGGAAGACCGTGTTTTTGTACAAGAAAAAGCGCCTTTAGAAAGCTTGAAATATCAGGTACGGGAAACGATGCAACGTTTTGAGAGTATCGAACCTTTAGTTAAGAAATCTGTGACAAGAGTGGGTGATGAGCCTGATTCTTTAACGGATAAAATTGATGATATTGTCACACATCGCGTTTGGGGCTTGTTTATTTTCTTTGGTCTGATGTTACTCGTTTTTCAAGCTATTTTTGCTTGGGCAACTGTGCCGATGGATTGGATTGATGCAGGTTTTGGAGCAGTCGCCGAGTCTGTGAATAATACATTGCCTGACACTTGGTATCGCAGTTTGTTGACCGACGGAGTCATTGCGGGTATATCGGGTGTTTTGATTTTTATTCCGCAAATTGCTGTCTTGTTTTTTCTTATTGGCTTGCTCGAAGAAAGTGGTTACATGGCGCGTGCGGTCTATCTTTTTGATGGATTAATGCGGCGATTTGGGCTAAATGGACGTTCGGTCGTCGGTTTGGTATCAGGAACAGCCTGTGCAATTCCTGCGATAATGAGTACGCGAACGATTAGTAATTGGAAAGAACGTCTAATTACGATAATGGTTACGCCGCTAATTTCTTGCTCGGCGCGAATACCTGTTTATACCGTTTTGATTGCTTTTGTGGTGCCTTCAGTGACGGTTTGGGGGATTTTTAATGCGCAGGGTTTGGTTTTTATGGGCTTGTATATGTTGGGTTTGATTGCGGCACTGGCTTCGGCTTGGGTATTTAAGAAGATTTTGAAGAATGAAGAGACGAGTTTTTTACTTTTAGAATTGCCCGTTTATCGTCGTCCGATAATGAAAAATGTTCTTTTGAATGTTTATGAAAAGACGAAAACTTTTGTCATTGAAGCGGGTAAAGTCATTTTTGTTATCTCGATAATTCTTTGGTTTTTAGCCAGTTATGGTCCAACAAAAGCAATGGATAATGCAATGTCAGAGGCGACAGAAGTCATTGAAACACAAAATTTAGACGAAGGTGCTGCCGATAATTTAATTGCTTCTAAGAAAATAGAAGCGAGTTATGCGGGTCATTTAGGTAAATTCATCGAGCCTGCGATTGA
>CAZQTE010000617.1:0-2865 GCA_964595615.1 uncultured Saprospiraceae bacterium | reverse complement strand
TAAGACAAACGGGAAGAGAAAACAATGAAACTACACACACGCTTTCTAAGCATTCGCTCACGCATTATTTTGATGTTGTTGTTAGTCAGCACCTTTGCTGCTTTTGTTTTGATATATATTGGTTATCAAAATGGGAAGGAGGCTATAACAGAAGGCAGCTTCAATCAACTCAAAGGTATTCGTGCATCTAAGCAGTACCAAATCGAGACTTATTTCCAACAGACAGAGGGAGTCGTTGAAATCATGGCAGACAATAAGGAAATCCTTAATGCACTTAAAGATTTTAAAAGAGGATACCGAAAACTCTCTGATAATAAGCTGCGCGTGGATTGCAGCCAAGAATTGTCCATTCACTACGATAAGTTTGTGGAGAGACTTTCCGAGAACATGGATATAAAACTTTCCACCGACTTGTATTATCCGACTAGTCAAGCTGCGTGTTACCTCCAATATGAATACATCGTAGATAATAATAATCCTATTGGCAAAAAGCACTTGCTTAGAGATGCCAATGATAAAAGTGATTACTCTCGCTATCATCGACGTTACCATGATTTTTTATCGAATATCGTCTCCAAATTTGGTTTTTATGACCTCTTTTTGGTTGATTTGGAAACAGGAGACATTTTATATTCGGTTTATAAAGAAACAGATTTTGCCACTAATCTCTACACCGGTCCCTACCGCCAAAGCAATCTCGCGACTCTCGCTCACCAATTGAAAGTCAATCGAGATATTAGTAAAGCTCAAATCGTTGATTTTAAATCCTATCGCCCTTCATATGGTGCGCCTGCCTCATTTATTGGTCGCGCCATTACCGAAGGTAGCGAAACCGTTGGCGCGCTTATTCTCCAATTGCCGATTGATGAAGTGAATAATATTATGACGGGTAATGGAAATTGGAAAGAAGACGGATTGGGAGATAGTGGAGAGACTTATCTCGTCGGCGAAGATTACTTAATGCGTTCTATTTCTCGCTTTTATTTACAAGATACGGTGGGCTTCAAACAGGTTTTATCAGATATTGGTGTCGATGAAGAAAAGACGGAACTCATGTATCGGGTGGGTACGACTATTTTACAACAACGTGTAAAAACGAAGGCAGCAGAGGCCGCGTTGTCTGGTAAAAAAGACATTGAAATAATTAAAGATTATCGAGGAGAACCCGTGTTAAGTGCTTATGCGCCATTAAAAATAAGAGGATTGAAATGGGCTATTTTGTCAGAAATAGATGAAGCAGAAGCCAATCTACCCATTGAAAAATTGAAACAAAAGGTCTTTATCGCTATCTGTATTATTACTTTGCTCGTGACTTTTCTTGCCATGTATTTGGCTTCTATGTTTGTGAAACCGATTGAAAAATTGACAGAAGGTGTTCGCAAATTGAGTGCGGGTGATTTTAGTAGTCGTATAGAATTAGAGGGGAATGATGAGTTTTCTGAATTAGGAAAACAATTCAATAAAATGGTTGCGGATATTGACACACAGCAACACAAAATAGAGGAACAAAGCTTAGAAAACGAGCGTCTAATGCTCAATTTTATTCCAGAAACCATAGTTGCGCGTTTGCAAAAAGGAGAAAAGAATATTGCAAATACCTATTCTAATGTCACTTTAATCGCGGTAGATGTTGTTGGATTTTCAGAATTGACCTCTAAAATCGGTGCACGCGAGGCGGTTACCTTGCTTAATCATCTCATTGATGCATTTGACACGGCAGGTCAGAAACATCATGTCGAAAAGCTACGGACAGTTGGAGATACCTATTTCGCTGCATGTGGATTGTTTTCACCACGATTAGACCACGCCAAAAGGGTGGTAGATTTTGCGAAAGAACTAAAACTCATCATTGGGCAATTTAATATCAATCATCAATTGTCTCTCTCTTTAGAGTTTGGTATTCATTCAGGAGAAGTGACAGCAGGTATTATTGGAACGAAAAAATTCAATTACGATTTGTTCGGTCAGACTGTTAATAATGCTTTTCATATCAAAGATAAAAAGATTAAAAACGGGATACTTGTCTCGAATGCGGTGTATGAACGCACAAAAGACTTTTTTGAATTTCAAAAATTAGTGCTTCCTGATAATAATCTGCAAATAGAGTCGATTTGGATGTATAAGAATGATAAGTAGCTGGTGTTACGCGGTAAATTAGATTTAGATCTTTAATCCTATTTTTTTCTCTTCTTTTTCGTCGGAAAAAGAAGCAAAAACTCGTCAAAAACGCAGATTTTCGACTTTTCACCTTTCGCTGATAAGTTTTGCCCTTGGCAAAAAATATCGAAGGCGACTTTTCAACCCTTCGGGATTGAAAAGACAGGTGAAAAATCAAAAATTGCTTCTTTTTTGACAATTACTGGTAGATAAAAGAGAGTTTCAATTTCATAAACAGTTGAACTACAGTTAATTGACCTGTAATCGTCGAAAAATAAGCAATTTTCATTTTTAGCACCGTGCCGAAGGCTCACCTTTACCTTTTTACCGTAGGTAAAATTGTAATGTGAAGGTGCTAAAAGTGAAAATCTGCGTTTTCGACAATTTTTTGTTTCTTTTTTTCTAAAAAAGAAAAGGTAAAAAATGAAAGTCAAAACTGCATCTTTAATAAGTTAGTGCGTAACCGCAGTTACTAAGTAACGACGAAATAATAACTCCGTCAAGCTAGACAGTGTATAATTTTTCTCAGTTTTGGCTTCAAAGCGTGATAATTATTAATACGCTGCCTGCCCCGTGCCGGAGGTCGGGGAGCGATTTGAAGTGAAAAGTGAGACAAATTTGACCTGTCCAGATGACGGACTTATTGTTTTGTCGTTACTAAGTAAAAATAATTCACGAGTGTCCTGTCTATAATATGGAAATTAGGAT
>CAZQTE010000616.1:0-2872 GCA_964595615.1 uncultured Saprospiraceae bacterium | reverse complement strand
AGAACGTTTATTTTTATTAGATAACGCATTTTAACAGGGCGTTGGTTTGTAAAACCTTCAAAAAATAAGAGAACTGTCTTTAAAAATCACAAAAAAATAGATGCATTCAAGAGTGTAAATTTGTTTTTGAACCGTTTCTAAATTACGCACCACTAACGGTCAACTATATATCTAATGATTTCGACTATCCATTCCCCATGCGAGTTTATTTCGTATCGTACGCATAAAACTACTCTCATTCAACTGTACCAATTTCATAGGGTAATCGCATTTACGCACTGCCAATTGAGTAGAAGAGGTAATCGATTCGAAACGACTATCAAGAGTACACAAAAAATTCTCCGCGCGTCCTTCTACTTCAAAGGAGATAATAGATTTTTCTGAAATAACAATTGGTCGAATATTCAAATTGTGTGGCGCTACTGGTGTAATGACAAAATTACCAGAATTTGGGAAAATAATTGGACCACCACAACTTAATGAGTATCCTGTAGAACCCGTAGGCGTCGCGATAATAATACCATCCGCCCAGTATGAATTCAAATAAGCTCCGTCAATATAAACATGTATCGTAATCATCGACGAGGTATCTCGCTTTAATATTGTCATATCATTCAAGGCAATAGGAGTCTTACCAAAGAGAGGCGCATCGCTTTCAATTTGCAACATACTACGGTCTTCGATGCTGTACATGCCTCGCTGCAAAAGGTCAATCGCTTCTTTAATACGTGCTTTTTCAATACCTGCCAAAAAACCTAAACGTCCCAAATTAATACCCAAGACGGGTACACCGCTATCGCGCACTATTGTCGCAGCATTCAATATCGTTCCGTCACCACCAAGAGTGATAACAAAGTCCATTTTTTTTACTTGAAAATCAAGATAACCAGAAAAACTTCCAACATTACCCAAAAAATCAATTTTCCCTTCTAAATCTTTCAAATAAGGTTCATATACATAGGCATTAATCCCTGCCTGATGCAAAACATCAAAAAAAGTTTGAACATGAGGAATATCTTTATCCTTCAAAAACGTACTATAAACTACTACTTGCATTTTCTAAATGTATAATGTCGATTGAATAATTGCACGGCTTATTTCCCAAAAATATCTTAGTTAAACCCTGCTCGAATATGCAGAAAGAATCCCTTTTCCCCTAAGTGATTAAAGCTATATTCCATCTGTACAACAAGAGCGTAATATACGATTATATCTAATCCGACACCACGTCCCCACAGTAAAGAATTGTTAAGAGGATTGCCTTCATTAAAATATGGGTCATTAGTATATCCAAAGTCATTGTTTAAGTTGAAATAAACGCGCGTTGGCATTTTTTTAAAAGACTCAATCGGGGATAGATTTCCAAAGTTAATATCTCCTTCAAAAATATTAAAGCGCAGCGCTGTTTTTTGGTAAATATAATCTAAGCCGTCAATCACGTAAAACTCGTAGCCACGAATATAATCTTCATTAAAACCCAAAGCTTTTAAGTCAAAATAAGGCTGCTGTTTACGCACAAAAGAGTAGCGTCCTTGCGCTATAGCTTCAATGCTAAAGCGTTTGTTCAAAGGAATATACTTCGCAAATCTTGAAGTTAAATGAAAAGAATTTCGGTCATTTGTGATGCCTAATCCATCTTTACGTAGAGTGGTTGAAAATAGGAAACCTTTGGACGGATAAGGTTTAATGTCTCGTTTGTCGCAGATGAAATTATACTGAAGAGCGAAGTAAGATAATTCCGTTTTATCTTCTCCAAAAAAATTTGGATTTAAGTCAGTATTGACAAGCTCATCGATATTGTTGTTATGATAAAAAAGCTCTACTCTGTGTGTAGAAAATAACTTTGGACGGTAGAAAGCACGTGCACTTGCCCGAAAACGTCGATAAAGAAACTCCTCTGGTGATTTAAAAAACTCCAAACGGTTTTCAAAAGCACGAAAAGCAACCTCCTTATTACGTGCAAATAAGACATTGACACCTAAGCCAATTGTTTGAGATTTATTGATGCCTGGTAGAGTATAATCAATCTCAGCTTTGCGTGTGTAGCCGCATTGACCAGATAATTTTAGTTTGTCGCGCCGTCCAGTTAGATTAAAATGGTACAAGATTAGACCATAATTTATGCGTTCTAGGTCTCGATTCATTTCTTTCCACCATACATTAAAATTTCTATCTGCCAGTTCAAAAATAGGAACAGGAATTATAGGTAAAGCTTCCATGACTGTTAATTCTACCTGCGCTTTTGTGCTTTCTGTATCCCATTTTTTGATATTAAAATCTGCTTGAGTAAAAATGCCTGTATTTAGTAGAAGTAAGCGATTCTCAGCAAACCGCTCCATCATATTATCTAAATTCAGAGTATCACCTACCTGAAAATTTAACTCACGTAAGATTACGTTCCGCTTTGTTTTTTTATTTCCTGTAATGGAAATATTGTCAACTGTTACTGTCTGTGCAAAGGATAGTAAGGGTAGGAGAAATAGAAGAAAGAGTATGGAGTATTTGCTGCTTTGGGGCAGGGAGTTAAATCTATAAATTGATTTGTGTTTAAACATATTTTAGGTAAAATAAATATCAATTAAATTGAGTCTACAAAGAACGTAAGAATATTAACATTCTACACGAAAAAATCAAGCATTCTTATCTCATTTACGCAAACAAACGACAACTAAGATTTATTCTCAAAAATCCTTTCTAAATAAACTCATTTTGAATCTTGCCTTTCCATTTATTACTTCTACTTTTGCAGCCTGATTTCATGAATGTGATAAGGTAACCGCATTCAAAATTCAAAAATTCAAAATTCATCATTACATAATGAGTGATTTCATAAAACACGAGTGCGGTATCGCTCTCCTTCGTTTACTCAAAC
>CAZQTE010000615.1:0-2884 GCA_964595615.1 uncultured Saprospiraceae bacterium | reverse complement strand
TACTTTCATTAATGTAGATTCTGATATACAAATTGAATGGTCTGTTAATTGTGCTGCTGCTGTTATTAATTTAGATGCATTTTTAGAGAGCGCAATGGAAAATACTTGGGAATGGCAAACGCTAGGTGATGGTAGTTTTACAGACTCCCTTACTGCTAATACAATCTATACACCAGGGACACAAGATTTAATCGATGACTCCTTTTTCCTCCTCCTAAAGGTCCAATCTGAATGTGGAGAAATCAATAAAATAGTGGAAGTTATTATCGAAGAGCCAACGCCTGTTCCGCTTGAATTAGCGACTTGTGAAGGGACGACAATTGAGTATGAAGGTGTGAGTTTAAGTGTTGGTGATAACATGGAATTTACACTTCAAGATGTTCTCGGTTGTGACAGTATTGTAGCTGTCAGTGTTGTTGGTTTGGCCGATAGTGCATCTGAGTTAAGTTTAGAAACTTGTGAAAACACAACGATTGACTATGAAGGTGTGACACTGGATATTGGTGATAATGTAGATTTTACTTTTCAGAATTATCTCGGATGTGATAGTATTGTCACTGTTAGTGTCCTCGCTTTAGCCAATGATACAACGGAATTAAGTTTAGAAACCTGCGCAAATACATATATTGTCTATCAAGACACGGAACTCAACGCAGGCGAAACTCAAACCTTCACCTTCCAAAACATACAAGGCTGCGACTCTATTGTAACTGTAACAGTAAATGGTCAAGCCTTACAAAATGAAACTCTAACTTTTGAATCTTGCGAAGGCGAATCTGTCGAGTACAATGGTACTTGGTTAGAATTTGGCGAGTCCTCAGATTTCCTTTTTACAGACCAAAACGGTTGCGACTCCACGGTATCGGTAAGCGTGATAGCCTTAGCCATTTCAGAAGAAAGTTTAGTATTAGAAACTTGTGTCGGCGAAACTGTCAACTATCAGGATACCCTTTTAAATGTCGGCGATGAAGCTATATTTACTTTTGAAAATTATTTGGGTTGTGACTCGATTGTTTATGTTTCGGTAGAAGCTGGAGGCGATAGAGAAGACTTTGGCATTCCTAATGTTTTCACACCAAATGGTGACGGAATGAATGATTGTTTCGGTCTGGTTAATTTGAATGATATGGCTTTTGCGACTTTCGATTTGCAGATATTTGACCGTTGGGGAAAACTTATTTTTTCGACTTCTAATCCTGCGGATTGTTGGAATGGGGAGATTAATGGAGGGGTAGCGACGGCGGATGTTTATGTGTATGTCTTGGAGGCGGAGACGCAAGATTGTGAGCTGGAGATTTCTGAGATTGGGGATTTGACTTTGGTGCGGTGATATAGATTTGGGATATTTAGATAGAACTAAATTTATCTAAAATAGGTTTTATCGTATATTCGCACCAAATTTAAAATAATGAGCAATCTACAAGATGTTCTACAACAAATCGATAATCTTTTAAAAGAACTGAATAGCCTTCCACCTATAGCAGAAAAAGATGAAGTACGTTTGTGGCAAAAATTCCGCTTGGAATGGAATTATAATTCTAACCATATTGAAGGCAATACGCTTACTTATGGTGAAACAATGCTTTTACTTATAAAAGGAAAAACAACTGGTGACCACGATATTCGTGAATACGACGAAATGAAAGCGCATGATGTGGCTGTGGATGTTGTTAAAAATTGGGCAACAAGCGAAGTACGACCTTTCAACTCAGGTGATATTTGTGATTTAAATAGAACGCTTTTGGTGCGTCCTTTTTGGAAAGAAGCAATTACTCCTACTGGTGAACCAACACAAAAGCAAATCATTCCTGGTCAATATAAAACCACTCCCAATCACGTCAAACTACCCAATGGTGAAATATTTCGCTACGCAGAACCAGAAGATGTGCAACGCGAAATGCAAGAACTCATTGACTGGTATCGTGATGAAGCGGCAGATTTACATCCTCTGATTACCGCAGCGATGTTACACTATCGTTTTGTCTGCATTCATCCTTTTGATGAGGGAAATGGGCGCGTTAGTCGGCTCTTGATGAATTATCATTTAATGAAAAATGATATGCCGCCAATTATCATTAAATCGGATGATAAGAAGAACTATTTAACGGCTTTAAGTAAGGCAGATGCGGGAGATGAAGAGAGTTTTATTACTTATGTAGGGGAGCAACTTTTGTGGTCTTTGGACTTGGCTATTAATGCGAGGAGGGGGGAGAGTATAGAGGAAGATAAAGATTGGAAAAAAAGGATAACTCTTATAAAAAAAGGTAATCAAGGAAAGAAAAAATCAGTTTCTAAACTGAACACTGAGTTATTAATTAAAAGATTTCAAGATTCATTTCATCCATTTTTATCAAGTTTGGAAAAACAGTTTGAAGTTCATTTTAATGACCTTTTTTCTTCACATCAAACTTCATTTGCCATTGGTCAAACAGTCACTTTCCTGTCTAAAGATGCAGACAGAATAAATATTCTTCTCAAAGGTCTCCCCTCAAGTATACAATACTCTTCTTCTTGGAAGGGTTTTTTATTTGACGGAGTAAATTCTTATAATATTTATTCAAGAATAAGTATTCTTTTTGATGAGTTTACCTACAAAGTTTATTATGAAAATCAAATCATGATTGAACAGTTATACACAACGAAACTCTCAGAAGAAATAATTAATAGTTTAGTGAATAGTATTTGTAAAAATGTGACTAAAATAATAGAAAATAAAACAAAATCTTAAAAAATCTTTAGCAATCATTTCCAATGAAAAAAATAATCAACACAACAAACGCCCCAGCCCCAGTCGGTCCATACAACCAATCTGTCGCCCACAACGGCGTTCTCTACATGAGTGGTCAAATCGCACTCGACCCAGCTACTGGCGAACTTGTCATGG
>CAZQTE010000614.1:0-2894 GCA_964595615.1 uncultured Saprospiraceae bacterium | reverse complement strand
GAAATTAGTCATCTTAGTATAAAGGTGCAAACGTGTCAAGCCGCCATAGATACCATGATTCCTATTTGGATAGAAGTAAGTATCAAATTGCTTATTGGCTTTCACCAAAGCATTTGCCATTTCTGCGGTGTGTTGAAAGTGGACATTATCATCGCCCATACCGTGAACTAAAAGGTAATTTCCTTTCAATTTGTCCGCGAAATAAACAGGCGAATTATCTGCATAACCACTTTCGTTTTCTGCCAAAGTACGCATGTAACGTTCTGTATAAATAGAGTCATACCATTTCCAATTCGTCACTGGCGCAACTGCAATGGCTGCTTTGAAAACATCATTTCCTTTCAATAAACACAAGCTACTCATGTAGCCACCATAAGACCAACCAAAAATACCGATACGATTTTTGTCCGTGTAAGATAAAGACGCGAAGTGTTTTGCCGCTTCTATTTGGTCAATAGTTTCGTACTTTCCTAACTCTTGGTAAGTCATTTTTTTGAATTCCTCACCACGTCCACCTGTACCGCGATTATCCACACAAGCCACGATATAGCCCTGCTGTGCCAACATCTGGAACCACCAGTAATTTTGACCTTTCCAGCCGTCTGTTACTTGCTGGCTACCTGGACCACCATACAAATACATGAAAACTGGGTATTGACGAGATTTATCAAAATTTGGCGGCTTGATAGTATAAGCATTTAATTGTACACCTTCTGATGTCTTGAAATTTGTAAACTCAATTGGCTGTACATTGTATTCCGACTGCAATTTTCCGATACGCGCATTGTCCTCAATGACACGCATTAATTTACCAGAACGCTTATGTACTTTAAAAGTCGGGGCAAGATTTGCTTCCGAATGTGTCAATACATAATAATCAAAAGTACTGCTAAAGTTCGCACTATTTGTACCTGGAACTTCTGCGACAGCACGAGATTTCTTACCATTCAAATTGCCTTCATACACTTCACGTTGTTGAGCTGCTTTTTTAGCTGCTTGATAGTAGAATGTACCATTCGATTGGTCAACACCGTAAAAACTGGTCACTTCCCAATTTCCTTGAGTCAACTGACGTTCCATAGAGCCGTTCATATTGTACAAGTAAACATGATTCCAACCGTCTCTTTCACTTGTCCAAATGAATTGCTCTCCGTCTTCTAAGAAGTTCAAATTGTCATGAATGTCAATATAGTATTCGTTTTTCTCTTCTAATAAAGTCGTCGTTTTTCCACTCATCGCATTTGCCAAAAGCAATTCCAATTTATTTTGGTGACGATTCATTTTAAAAACACACAACTGGTTATTATCCTGCGTCCATTTGATACGTGGCACGTAAAACTCCCTATTGTCTTTCATCGCATCCTTAGAAACCGTATTTGTCTTGGACACTTTTATTTGGGTCAAATTTGCCTTTGTAGTTTTCAAGGTATTCAAATCATAAATATGAATGCTCACTCTTGCGTTCTTTTCGCCTACCTTTGGGTATTTGAAAGTTACGTATTCAGGATACATATCATCATTATAATTTGTCATTGTAAACTCAGGCACCTCGCTTTCATCAAAACGATAGTAAGCTAATTTATCACCGTCAGGAGACCATTCAAAGCCACGCCAAATCGCAAATTCTTCCTCATAAACCCAATCCGTTGCACCATTGATGATTTTATTATTTTCGCCGTCCTTAGTGATTTGAGTCGTCTTGCGCGTTTTTAAATCTTTGTAGTAAAGATTATTTTTATAAACAAAAGCCACTTTGTCTGCTTTTGGATTAAAAGTCGCGTACATCACTTTTCCTTCTTCAAAAACAGGTATCAATTCACTTCTATCCCATACATAAAAATTCGCACGAGAAGAATGACGGTAGATTTTTTCGCTACCAGAAGTAATCATCATTTTATCTTCATCGCCACTAAATTCGTAGCTGTCCATATTACCATCAAAACCATTTTTGCCTTTAAGTTTTGAAGCATCTAAAATAGTATTTGTCTTTTGACCAGATACCAAGTTATACTGTACGATTTTTCCCTCTTCTTGACGTGTGTAATGTTGTCCGTCATTTTGGAAATTAAATCCAGGAACATATTTAGGATAGAAAGTATAATCCTGCCAAATATTTTCTAAAGTAATCGGTTTTTGCGCAAAGACAGTCAATGAAGTCAGCACAAAAAGCAAAGAAAAAAAGATTGATTTTTTCATGTTTTTTTTACGGTTGACGGTGGACGGTTGACGGCGGACGGTTCCGCACTATGAAATTCAATCGTTTACCATAGTTTGGTGTTTGACACTTATATTTTGATAGAAGTAGGGAATAAATAATTCACCCCTAAATTTTGATAAATGAAAGTGTCTAACACCTGTAACAAAATTAAAGCGTGAAAATAATAGTTTCTATTCGGAAAACGAATGTAATTGGTCAAACTGTATTTATGTTTTGTCACATAGAAGTTGTTATAGTACCGCTGCCCGCATAAAAATACCGCCATAACAAGAGGGAACTCCGATTAAAACAATAGTCATCGCAGAGATATAAAATCCCTGGGCTATTTCTTTTTTCCTGAATATAGAAGCAATGACACCCGCCGTAATACAGAAAACAACATATCCACAGATAAGAACAATAATGAAAAGCCCATAAGATAAAACGTAATCCTCTGCGCCAAAGTAGGTTGGAAAAAATACTAAAGCAAGGACAAGCGATAGGAATAGAAGCGTATTCCAGAAGATGACGGCATTAGTAGTTTTTAAATTTTTCATTTGACTATTATTGGTACCAAATTGTAATTTTATAGTGCCAAGGGCACGACAGCCTTCAGCTTAGTACGTAAGTGCTAAGTAACGATAAAACAATAAGTCCGTCATCTGGACAGGTCAAATTTTCCTCATTTTTCACTTCA
>CAZQTE010000613.1:0-2897 GCA_964595615.1 uncultured Saprospiraceae bacterium | reverse complement strand
ACAATATTCCACAGGAATATTGTTTGTCATTCCGACCAAAGGGAGGAATCTGGGTGAGTGCCCACACTAAAAAGCCCCACAAAAAAAATATCCAAAACAAATACCTACTTTTGAATTTCAATAGCAAGACAGACGTCAGACGCTTCAATAAAATAATAGCAGAAAATTAAGGAATAATAATATTTTTTTCATAGGAATAAACAAAAGAAGAGAGTTAGAATGTTTTTCATTAAAGTTCTCTTGAGTTTATAAAATAGTTCCTTTTAGTTAATAAATTCAATTTCCTATAAGAGGCAAATGCGTTTCAGGGCAAGCCGGATTACCAACTAATTCTGCACAATTAGTTTGAAAACTTCATTCTCAGATAAAGAGCTAATAGAGATGTAATAAATTCCAGAAATATAAGGTGAAGTAAAGATGAATTCTTCTCCTTCGCTCTCTTTTGTGTACACTTTTTTGCCTGCGTTATCGTAAATAATTAGATTTGCGCTTATTTTGTTACAGTTTTTTATTGTAACTATCTGTCCAGGAGAAACTATGTTTGGGGCTAATAAAAAATCTCCTTCTGCTAAGTCAATTACAATCTCTGAGGAGACAAAAGCTTTTCTCCCGTTACTGTCTTCAACTGAAAATTCGTAAAGTCCCACATCAAGATTATTAATTTCATCTGAGATTTCTTCAATAGTATTTTTATAGATAGTATAAGGTTCGCAGGCATTCTTCACGTCCAATTTGATATAACCAGAATTGCTAAGACAAGATGTATTTCTAAAATCTATTATGTCAAGTGATATTGTTTCCGCTTCAATCGCACCCATATCTGGTTTTTCGCCTTTAACTCGAAACTCACCTAAAAAATCATCACCACTATTGAGCGATGTATTTTTCCCAGCGTCAATGACAGGCGAACAAATTTTTAAAGAAAAATCCTCATTCTCAATGTTATTAAAATCAGGATTAGTATCAAAAAGGACAGAACTTATACAATTTACCTGTCCTTGATTATCTCCTGAAACTTCAAATAAATTTGCACATTCTTGTTGAGAAAAGGAAGAGTTTTCTACGTTTATAGCGCCACTCTTTACCCTAAAGGCGATACGGGAAATATCATCAGAATAAAAAACAGAGTTTGTTATGTTGGCGATAAGATAATCGTTGCTTTCATACATATCTATTATATCCCCTGTATTTTGTTCGTTTATATTATTTATAAAACTGGAGTGTAATACGCTTAAATTTTCTTCAGACGTTTCTCCTCTAAGGCTCAAAATACCTTTCTCAAAACAGATATTATTGTTAAATATACTATTGGTTATTACATTTTTTTGTTCTATTTGATACGAACCAAATCCGAATAGAGTTTTTCCATAATTATTGGAAAATAAAGAGCCGTCAATAAAGGATAATTTACTAAATAATCTGAAGATTTCATTATCGCTTATATTGGAGTGAAATTGCGAGTCTTTTATTACTAAGGTATCTGTACTCCTATCTGTATCTAATAATGTGCTATTGTTATCTTCAAATCTACATCTTTCAAAAGTCAAATTTTGGACTGCATCAACTTTAAAAAGGCGTTTGTTATCTGATGAAATTTCATAATAATTATTTTCAAAAGTGCATTCATTAAATTTCATACTTCCTTTTGAAGTATTATCTTGGTTATTGTAAACAAAGATGTTTGTAAATATATTATTTGAGCCTGTAATATTGCAATCAGACATTGCAAAAGTGAAATCTTCGACACTTGAATTTATGGTAATGTTTATATTAATTCCTTCATTGTTAGAAAAGTCACTTTCGATAAATTCTATTGTTGGTCTACTATCAGTTACATCTGCAAAGAAAGTTCCGCCACCAGAGGGAGCAGCAGTATTTTGTTCAAAATATGTTTCATTGAAAACTACACTATCTATGCCACCAGTAATTGCGATTCCTGCACCTTTAAAACCGCTATTATTGTTAAAAATACAATTTTGAAATTCAAGAGTTACGGAAGCTCCATTTATAGATTTGACATAAAGTGCTCCACCTCTTCTATTGCAAGAGTTATTCTCAAATTGACAATTTTTAAATACCGCAGAAGTACTTTCTTCTGTACTTTCTATAAATATTCCGCCTCCGTTTTTAGGAGGAGCATTAAAGGGGTCTGCTGTATTTTCGCTATTTGCGTGACCATCTTTTATGATGAATCCGTCTAAGATGTTTTTCTCGTTTGGAAAATTCATTTCTACTACTGTAAAGCAATTATCAGATATATCATTCGATATACCAATGTCTCCACTAAGAATAGTAGAATTAGCAACTAAGTCTCTTTGTGAAATACTATTTTCGTCTCCTTTGAATCCTCCAAAAACCGCGACTCCTGTGGAAATTGTAAATGAACTATAGCGACCTTCATTAGCGGCAGGATAATAAACTCCTCTACTAACCCATATGCTATCACCTTCTTGAGCATTTTCTAAAGCCAAATCAAAGCTATTGTAAGCTTCATTCCAAGTTAAACCAGAATTGTCACTACCTGAAACCAATAAATTCACATAAATAATTTTGGCAGATAGTATATGAAAATTAAAAAAGAGGAGTAGGAAAATAAATTGTTTCATTACGGATAATTTTTGATAGCAGAAAGAATGTAGAATACTGATTTATACTTCTTTTCATTTCTTATTAGAGTATCGGAGAAATCATTAAAAGTATTTTTTTAACTATTCTACCTCTGCACTACAAACTTAGCAACTTTTGGAATATCTCCTTTCAAACTAATAAAATAAACACCCGAAACCAAATCAGAAACATCCACCTGATTATCACCCAAAACTGCCACGCCAAAACGAATTTCACGCCCTAACCAATCAGTAATTATATAATCAGATTTTTTTTCTGCTGAAAAATGA
>CAZQTE010000612.1:0-2904 GCA_964595615.1 uncultured Saprospiraceae bacterium | reverse complement strand
ATACTCCTCCTCTTCACCATATTCTTCGGGATTGTTCAATAAAAAAGTTATCCCAATTTGAGGCATCAGCATATTCGTTGGCGAAGTTTTTAATTCAAAATTATCAATAGGAACGAAAAAATTTGCACCCTCTATTCTCGTATTATATTCTGCCGTATTTCCTATACGATAAGCACATTTTAAGTCAATAAACAGCAAGTTTTGCTTCACATTTATTAGTAAACCAAAAGCGCCTCCATAGGATAGTGCCCAGTCTGAATGATTATTAGTACTATTAAATTGTTCATTCGTATTGGCGTCTGTTAAGGTGGTTCTTGTGTAAAAATGATTTACTCCAAAAGTCCCTTCGAGATAAGGTTGGAGGAAGAAATTGATTTCTGGTTCCAAATGAATCAATCCATTTAAGCCTAAAATATGATTACTTGTCTCTTCTTCAATATCAAATGCATCTCCAAATTCATCAAACTCAATGAAGAACTCAGAGTCTCTATCATACCTTTGCCAAGCAACATCAACTCCAAGGGATATAGGTTTTCTCACTTCAAAAAGTACATTGCCTCCCCAGCCAAAGCCAGTTTCTGCTTGTCTTTCTTTAAATATCCCCAAAGGAATACCAGCAAAAACATTCAAGTTTGCAGTTGCTTTGCTTTTGGTTTCGACTTCCAAATTGCTGTCATCCTGTGCTTGGACAGATAAAAAGTAGATACTCAGTAAAGCAAAAAGTAGATATTTTTTCATCAGAATTATTTTCCTCAAAAGTACCAGAAAATATAGAAAAATGAAAGTCGCAAACAGTCAAGGAGAAGTTAAAGATTAAGCTTATTTTTGCAGCTCATTCAACGGAAATGATGAAATTTTAATAAGATTTATACGCATTTAAAGGCAGGTCATTTAAAATTTATCATTCAAAATTCAAAATTACAAAAGGTGTACAAGAATTTACTCAAGCCATTACTCTTCTTAATGCAAGCTGAAAAAGCGCATTACTTCACAGTTAATATGTTGAAATTGACTTTAGCAATTCCGATTGTAGGTCAAATGTTTCGTGCTTTTTATCGTGTAGAAGATAAGAGATTAGAAAGAGAATTGTTTGGTTTGAAATTCAAAAACCCCGTCGGACTCGCCGCAGGATTTGACAAAGACGGAAAGGCATATCGCGCAATGTCCGCTTTAGGTTTTGGTTTCATTGAGGTAGGAACAGTGACGCCCGTCGCACAAGTAGGTAATCCAAAACCTCGCCTCTTCCGCTTACCTGACGATAACGGACTCATTAATCGCATGGGCTTCAATAATGCAGGAATGGAAGCCATGACCGAACGTTTAAAAGGTAAAAGACC
The DNA here is from genome assembly GCA_964595615.1 of uncultured Saprospiraceae bacterium. Taxonomy (GTDB): domain Bacteria; phylum Bacteroidota; class Bacteroidia; order Chitinophagales; family Saprospiraceae; genus JAHDCG01. The sequence continues at coordinate 1,567 of CAZQTE010000612.1, read as the reverse complement.
AAAGGGTTTAATCGTCGGTGGAAATATCGGAAAGAATAAAGTCACACCAAATGAGCAAGCAACTGAAGATTATACCAAATGTTTCGATGCATTGTTCTCTTATGTAGATTATTTTGTGGTTAATGTTTCTTCTCCTAATACGCCAGGTCTGCGCGAATTACAGGATAAAGAACCGCTAACCAAGCTTTTAGCAACACTACAAACAAAGAATAAACAAAAGCCAAACCCTAAACCAATCCTTCTAAAGATAGCACCCGATTTAACAAATGAGCAATTAGATGACATTATTGACATTGTAGCAGATACAAAAATCGACGGTGTTATTGCGACGAATACAACAATCAGTCGCGCAGATTTGAAAACAAAGGAAGCAGATATTAGCGCAATTGGAAATGGAGGACTAAGTGGAAAACCAGCCAAAGCTCGTTCGACCGAAGTTATTCGCTATTTGCATGAAAAGTCGAATGGTCAAATTGTGATAATTGGAGTTGGCGGTATCGCGAGTGCAGAGGATGCGATTGAGAAAATCAATGCAGGAGCGAGTTTGGTGCAGGTTTATTCGGGCTTGGTTTATGAAGGACCTGGATTGGTGAAAAGGATAAATAAGGGGCTTTTGAAAATGTCCTAACCGTAACTCAGCTTTCCAAGCTGAGAAGCCCGTACATCAGGTTTCCAACCTGATAAAAACCAACCATTTAATTCCATAATATGCCCGACCCAATAGTTGCAGCACTTTTTGCCATTTCTCTATCCGTATTCTTCTATTTTGGTTATCGAGACGATTGTAGGAGAGACAAAAAAGGTTTTATTATAACTATCGCATCTGTTCTTATTTGGGGGATAGTTTTTGTTTTTATTTCACGAATAATTGCAGCTATTCTATTGCCAATATTCGTGGCGTATTACAGGAAGCATTCAAAAGGAAATGAAAATAGAAAATGACAAGATTATAAAAGAAGCTCAATTGTTGATGCAAAGTGCGAAAATTAACTATCTGAAGAAGAGTTACGAGGAAAGAGTAAAACATTGGAAAGGATACTGGGACATTAATGAAATAAAAAGAAGATTAAAAGAGTAAAAAATGACAATTAAACAAGCCCAAACCACAGTCGATGACTGGATAAAAAACATCGGAATTCGCTACTACAACGAACTCACAAACACAGCCATCCTAACTGAAGAAGTAGGCGAAGTAGCCCGCTTAATGGCACGCATCTACGGCGAACAATCTTTCAAAAGAAAAGAAGACGAAGCAACAGCCAAAGAAGATTTAGCCGATGAAATGGCAGATGTAATGTTTGTTCTAATTTGCTTAGCGAATCAAACGGGCATTGACCTAACAGAAGCTATGACGAAAAATTTAGATAAAAAAACAAAACGGGACAAAGAGCGTCACGCAAGTAATGAAAAATTAAAATAATACAGGCAAAATCCGCATCTTTACGGTTGTGGATGTTAGCCTGTCCCGTACTTTAGTCGGGAATGTTAGACCTTAGATTTTAGACATCCTCAAAAACATCCTATCAAAACAGCAGTTTTCAAGAAACATACATGAATTTTCGTAAAC
>CAZQTE010000611.1:0-2909 GCA_964595615.1 uncultured Saprospiraceae bacterium | reverse complement strand
AATAAGCGAAAAAGAAGTAGTTCAGATTCTGAATCTATTATTTTCGCATTCCTTACTATTAGACGGCAAATTTCTATCCAGTAACTTAAAAAGCTTATGGAAAGCCATAACTTGACAAACTATTAACTCTAAACGCCCAAAAGAGCTTGTGTGTTACGTGAGGATTAACAAGAATTTAGGAAGAAAGATGAGACATCCGACAATTGCAGCACCAATTGCAGTAATTAAAACGCCTGCTGCGGCTACATCCTTTGTTTTGCCTGCTAAGATATGATAATCAGGAGAGACTAAATCGGTTAAAAATTCTAATGCAGTATTAAATGCTTCTGCAGCTAAAACTGCTGAGATGGCAAAAATACACAAGCACCATTCTGTTGTTGTTATTTGAAAATAGTAAGCTGCGATTAGGACAAAAAGCGCAGCACACAAATGAATTTTTGCATTAGGCTGTGTTTTTATAAGGTCAAAAAGACCTTTAAATGCAAAGCCAAAACTATCAATTCTCTTTTTCAACATCTTCGTTTATTTTAGAATCTAATTGAAAAGTTCCTTGAATTCCCATGTGGGTAGTATAAAGACTACTGACTGTCGAAAAACTAAGACATTTAAATTCGTCCGAAAAGAAAATATGGTCAATGGGTACTTCAAAAACAGTAGAAGAACCATGAGGAAACGTAGGCGTAAAACCTCTACGACTATCATGTAGACCTGTTTGATTTCTAAATTCTGCGATTTCATTACTCCAAGGTACAGAGTGGTAATCTCCAAAAGTAATAATAGGACGTGCTGTTCTATTACAATATTCTGAAATTTGGTTTAAATGTTCCTTCAAGCGACTGTAGTAACGATAATTTAATGCAGGAAGAGTATGAGAACAAATGAAATTTACTGTATTATCTTCATCTAGAGCAATTCCTCCAATAACATTAGGAATTTCCTCATATCGAATTGTATCTATGTAAGTAAAAGGATTTTTAGAAAACAAAGTCATCCCAAAAAGCCCTAGGCTCGGTTGAGAAAAATGGAACGGATAAGAAACTTTTAATTCGTTTAATAAAAGAGAGTCCCAAAGTGGATTGGTCTCTGTAATAGAGATTAAATCAGCTTCTGTAGATTGGATAGTCTCTAAAGTTGTTTGAAATCCATCATTAGAATTATTGACATTAAAATGAGCAATTTTTATAATGGGGTCGTCCTTTGTTTTTACAGGAGGAGCCATTTCTGCATTAGTCATAGTCTTCAGGAAAATAGCTAAAGCTGCTGCTGAAAATAAACTAATCATCATCAACCGCTTTTGTCCTATTAATAGAAATCCAAAACCAAGGATTAAATAGGTAAAGAGAATCCTGACAGCGTAATTAGCTCCCCATTTTACTATTAAAAAATCTGGTGAAAATATAACTAATGCTGCTCCTGCGATTAAAACAAAGGAGAGAGTAGTATTAACGATATTATTTCTAAGAAATTTTTGCATAAATAGTCGTGTACTTCAAGAAATAGTATAGAGATTTTATCTATTCCTATTTCATTTCTTGGTTCTCTTTCATATCACGGGATTTGTCAAAGAACGCATTTATTCAAACAATTACCTCCCACATATTTTCGGATTTAAAGTATTTTCTAGCCAAGTCTCTCAAAGTTTCTGCCGTAATGCTTTTTATTGTTTGTGTCAGTGTATCGAAATTAGAAACTGGTAAATTTTCTGCAACATAAGTCTTAACAACATCTGCGACATTAAAAGGACCGTCTAACATAGTAAGCATATTACCTAAAAGATAATTTCTGACCATATTTAACTCTTCTTCTCCTACTAATTCCTCTTTTAATAGGTCCATTTCACGATAAATTTCGACTAGCGTTTTTTTAGTAAATTCATTACCAACTTCTGTCCCTATATAAAAGTAACCGTCATGTATCATGGCGTCTAAAGACGAAAAAATATTGTAAGTGTATCCTTTATCTTCTCTAATGTTAGCCATGAGACGAGAACCAAAATAGCCTCCTAAAATTGTATTTAAAATATATAATCCATTGAAGTCAGGATGTGTACGATTAAATAGCTTGCAGCCGATACGAATGGCTGTCTGCATGGACTCTACATGTGGAATTTTTACTTTTTTAGGAATAGAGAGGTATTGAGCGAAGACAACTTCTTCTTTTTCTCCTTTAGGAATGACCTTACCTAAGTAAGTATTCAAAAGGTCTATATGTCGCCCTGTTGTCTTGCCACTGATAAATATACGACAGTTACCTGAGTGATAGTTTTTTTGAAAATGCTTTTTTAAATCCTCACGAGTCAAATTACGATAACTCTTTTCGGAGCTGTTGTAACCATAAGGATGATTTTCACTAAAAATAAACTCGGTAATTTTGCGATACGCAACGACATCTCCTCGTGTTAAATCTACTGCTAGGTTTTGAATATTCCGTTCACAAAAAGCGTTTAATTCTTTCTCTGGAAAGATAGGATTGGTAACCATATCTGAAACAATCGGAAGTAATTTTTCAAAATGCTTAGTTAGACTATATAGAATTACATTCGAAGTGTCCAGGTTGACAGGAATGTTAAGAGTACCACCATAGAAATCAATCTTCTCTGCAATTTCTGCTGAGCTCATTTTTGTTGTCCCTTCTTTTAATAAAGCTGCTGTAGCCCGAGCAGCCAATCTTTTTTCTTCGAGAGGACGACCTGCATGAAAAAGAATTTCAAGTTTTACAATATCTTGCGTACCCATGTGGGTTTCATACACGGGGATACTATTATCTAAAGTGTGAACACTTGGATTTGGTATTTTTAACTCAGTAACTTTTTGAGTTGCTGGTGCCGTGTTTCTGTCGAGCATGCTATAAAATTAAAATGACAATCTAAACTGAGAAGCTGCTTGAATTTAAGTATTGGCGTTCCTTAG
>CAZQTE010000610.1:0-2910 GCA_964595615.1 uncultured Saprospiraceae bacterium | reverse complement strand
AGAAAAAATTCTCTCTGTCAAACCTTTATAAGTTATTCTTTCAGCGTTCCTAAGACTTAAAACTTCACTTTCTGCAAAACACCATTTACATCTTCTGCAATATATGCATCTCTAAATCCACGCTCTTTAGCCTTTGCCAAAGCACGTTGAGCTTGGTCAAGGCTGTTATAACCTGTCAAAAGAATGATTGTAAATTGACCTTTATATTGCTCTGCAATCTGTCCAATATCTATAACACTATCCCGGTTAAATGATTTTTGAGGATTACTATAAGCTCCTAATCTCACTACGTAGGTCCCAATACTATTTGAAGTACTTGTGGTATTATTTGTGTTATAAGCTCCATTATTATTAGTCTGAGGACGAGTACTTGCTGTTCCTACGCTTACATTTCCTTCGGTTACCATAAATGCACCAGAATAACCGCGTGCTTTAATGCGTGTAGCCACTGCACGTGCCTCTTCTGCTGTGGCATAAACACCAATACGAATTTTGTAAACATTACCTGCTGGGGTATAGTAAACCGTTCCCAAATCTGACAAGCTACTAAATTTAGATAAGTCAGCATTTCTATTAGCGGAGACTGCTGCTACTTGTACTGCATATCCACTACTAACATTTGTAGCGCCGCCACCAGTATATGTTCCACCGCTAGTAGTACCACCAGAAGGATAGCTGCCGCCAGTATTCGCTCCACCTGTATTGCCAGTAGTACCACCAGAAGGATAGTTACCTCCTGTACTTCCACCACCACTATTCGTTCCGACATAACCATCAGAGGTAGATCTAATCTTCGACGTTCCTAAAATACTGCTGTCATTAGAATTTCCAGTACGGACAGAACGATTGATAGGGAAAAAACCAGACTTAGAATAATCAATAGAATAAGTAGTATTGGCATTTAAACCAATAATGTAATTACCATTACTATCAGAAGTAGCTTCCATTAGCATTCCGTCACTTTGACGACGGGCACGCACGACTACATTTGGTAATCCTACGCCATTGCGCTCATCAACAACACGACCATTAAAACCTAAAAAGTCACCTACTGGTTGTGTATTACCTCCTGTTTGGTTGCCTCCATTCGTATTGCCATTGTTACCTGGTCTCGTCGTACCGCCTCCATTATTGGTGCCTCCGGTTGTAGTCACATCTGAACCACTACCACGTCTCAATACAATTTTTTTACTGTTTGCGGTCATACCACTTGTCAAAGTAAAAGAAGTCGTACGATAACCTGCCTTACGGATTAAAGGTTTACATGTCAGTCCTGGCTTAACCTGAAAAGAGTACAAACCATTTATATCTGTCAAGAAAACACCTTCTCCACAATCAGAAAAGTCAATAGTTGCATCTTTTATTGGGCGATTGTTTTCATCCATAACACTGACTACCATTCTTACCGTTTTACGTTTAATACGGTAAATATCATAGCCTCCTTTGCCTCCTGGGCGATTAGATGTAATGTAGCCTAAGTCATTTTTTGTATCGTAAGTATAACTTAAATCATCATAACTTGAGTTAACGCCCGTTCCTGCGTGATAAATATTAGTATATCTTTTACCTGACTTTTCTGCTCGAAAAATATCGTAACCTCCAAATCCAGCATGCCAATCAGAAGAAAAATAAAGAGAAGTACCATCGTGGAATGGTGATATTTCGTTTCCTTTTGAGTTAATGACAGAACCTAAATTTTGAGGAGGTGTCCAAGAAACACCCGTCCGGCGTGACATATAAATATCAAATCCTCCAAACCCGTCAGGTCGGTCAGATGCGAAGTATAATGTATTTCCATCATCTGCCCAAACAGGATATCCTGTAGAAAACCCATTACCATTATAAGGAAAAGCAGCTGCTTCGCTAAAATCAGCAGAACCTTCGACGGCAGCTATATAAATCCCCATTTCTACACCACTACTTGGCAAATGACGTGTGCCTTCTACAAAATTATTAGCGGTATATGCAACCCACTTACCATCAGGAGAGTAAGAAACAGGTCCTTGATTAAATACATTTTTCAAATCAGAATGCAAAAAGGCAGGTGTACGTAAAAATCCACTATTATCACGGTCAGTAATAAATAGTTGATTGGGATGTCCCCCTGCAAAATTCTTTTTAGACTTTTTATTATCTGCTCTTTTTAAGTCTTGACGAGTAGAAGAAAAAACGACTCTATCTCCAAATGGAATAGCTGCGAAATCATCTCCAGAGGTATTGATAAACTCACTATTAATATCTACAACTACTGGATTATTTTTATTTTCATTGGCAAAAATGGCACTACTTTTATACTGTTTTGCTGCTACGGGGTCAGTATCTCCATATTTAATAAAAGACCGTGTCGCCTCAGTATGGTCACCCAATGCCATTAAGACCTTACCATAATTTAAGTGCGCTTCTTTGTTCACTCTTGAGTTCTTAACTGCAAGTTTGTAATACTTTGCAGACTCTTGCATCATATTTAAATGACGATAACTGTCTGCAATGCGATTTAAAGCCACTACATTAGTTGGCTTCTTTTTGAGAAATTTTTGATAAGATTTAATCGCCAATTCGTAAGCTTTCAATTCGTATTGCTTATTGGCTTTTTTAAGAGCGGACTGGGCAAAGATGCCCGTACTCAAAAGGAGAGCGACCGTTAAAAGGGTCATTTTTTTTAATAATCTCATAGAATTTAATTTGCGGCAGCAAGCAATAATAAGATGTCCTTTAGGCTTCTTGCTTATGTGTAGTTTAGCTGCTCTTCTTGGTTAATTACAGTCTTGATTATAGAGCTTGTATCCTATTGTTTCTTACGAGAAACAAAATCAGTCGCTAAGATAGGAAATGTTACTTAAAATGCTGATTTTAAAGAGTTTAATTGAATATTTTAAGCTTATTTGGCTTTATTTCTTTCTAAAAAAAACA
>CAZQTE010000609.1:0-2930 GCA_964595615.1 uncultured Saprospiraceae bacterium | reverse complement strand
GTTTGTTTGGGGCTTTTTTTATCAGAGAAAACGGTAGTTTTGATATAGTAATTATTGACTCTAAATTGTCAAAAGGAACTAATTTTACCGACAACCAAATCATAGCAAATAGTATGTCTGATTTAGTTGTTAAAACAATGGGTGCTAAAATAAAAGGAGAGTTGCCTGACGGTATATCAATTAGGCAATCATTAAAAAAAACGGAGGTATTAAGAAAATTTATAGCGTTGGAACAGGTCAATTTGATCCTTTAGATGGTGTTCAATAAAATAATAAAATGAGATTTAATAAAAGAAAGTTTACTGAATATTGCATAGAAAAAATTTCTTTCTTAGCAGAAGAGAGATTTTTAGTTCCTCACGTTGATTTAGAACAAGGATGGATTACGTTTGGTCGACACAACGAGGATATGCAGAATTTTTTCAGGATAAGGTTTGGAGAAGTTAAAAACGGAGAGATAATATTTATTGACGCCACTGGTATTATAGGTAATGAGGCAGTAGAGAAAATAATAATGTCGGGAGGAATTAACTCTCTTGTTCGTAGTCCTTATCAAAAGGAAATTCTTTTAAAAGTAGATGAAAATTTCATGAAAAGGCGAAAAGAAATCATGTATGAAGTGAAAAACATAACTTTGGTGACAAAAAAAGGACAATTGAGAGTAGAGAATATTGATAAGGTTCTTGAAAAGTGTGAAATTCTTTTTTGGCAAGAAATAATACCTTTTTTCGAATCCGTAAAATCATTAAAAGACATAAGAGAAAAGGTTCTAACAGATTTACCAAATGATAAAGTATTTAAATATATGGGTTTTCCACCTTTAATAAAAAAACTTGTCGTATTAGGTTTAGACTGTGAGGAGGAATATAAAAAGGAGAAAGATGAAATTTTATTAAAAATGCAGGAATGGGCAAATATTGCTCCTGAAAATTCTAATAGGAAAGAACAAAATAAGGCTTTGATTAGAATATATCATATTATTTGTGACCTTTTAGACCAAAGGACTAAACAACCGTTGTGACCACATCTTCCAATCCCTCTCTATTCACCCGTTGTGACCACATCTTCCAATCCCACTCTATTCACTAAAATTTATGCTTATCAGACCAGTCTAAGACAGGAAACTAACTGCGTATAATTTCTATAGAAATTAACGAACTCCGTGAGGATTCTTTAGTAAAAAATTCTTAACCATTAAATATTACTAATTCTTCCAAGCCCCTACTCGTTCGCTAAAATTTCTTAATTTTATGCGGACTTGGCTGCCGGTCTTAGACCGGACTAACTATAAAGCACTGCGTGACAAAATTATACTTTTCCACTTCACAAAACCTCCTCCACCCGCATCCGTTGTGACCACATCTTCCGACGTTCGCTAAAATTTGTAATTTCAAGCGAAAGTCCACGCCAATTTGTAATTGGCACCGTTGTGACCACATCTTCTAACCAACGCGTAAATCACTTAACAAAAAAATTCTGATAATCACTCTTACTATCTAATACTCGAATGACTTCAATCCAGTTCTCATTGATAAAGTAAATAACAACAACTCTCTTATCAATTACAGCTTTTCTGAGACTATCACGCTGCTTAAATTTTGGAAACATTCTTGGCATTTTTGAGACCAAGTCCGTAAATTTTTCAATTTCATCATTTATACGAAGAGCAGCATCGACCCCGTAATTTGCATCGACATATTGTAACATTTCAGCCAAAACCGTTGTGACCACATCTTCCAATCCCACTCTATTCACTAAAATTTATACTTATCAGACCAGTCTAAGACCAGAAATTAACGAACTCCGTGAGGATTCTTTAGTGAAAAATTTTTAACCATTAAATATTACTAATTCTTCCAAGCCCCTACTCGTTCGCTAAAATTTCTTAATTTTATGCGGACTTGGCTGCCGGTCTTAGACCGGACTCAATAAAAGTACTGCACAACACACATAAAACCAAAGACTATGAGAAGAAAAATATTAGACCAAAAAGGCATTAACTATTTGACCTTAACAGTAGTAGATTGGACAGATGTATTTACAAGAAAGGAATGTAAAGATATAATAATAGAGAGTTTAGCTCATTGTATCAAAGAAAAAGGCTTAGTAATTTATGCTTATGTGATAATGAGTAATCACATTCACTTAGTCGCTCAAGCCAGTAAAGAAGGCATCAGTTTATCAGATATATTGCGTGATTTCAAAAAATTCACCTCCCGAAAAATAGTCGATTGGATAGAAAATAGTGGCAAAGAAAGTCGAAAAGAATGGCTCCTACATCGCTTTGCTTGGAATGCAAAACATAGTGGAGGAAATAGAAAATATCAATTGTGGAAAAGAAATAATTATCCCACCGCTTTATGGTCGGCCGAGGTGATATGGAAGAAAATTCGCTATATACATCGGAATCCAATAAGAGCAGCTTGGGTATTTGAAGCACCACAATATGTGTACAGTAGTGCGAGTAATTATATTCAGAAGAACAGCATTCTGGATATTACTCTTTATGAGGGAATTGTTTATAAAACTTAAATTATTGCTGGACCGGTCTAAGACCGGAAACTAACTGCGTATAATTTCTACAGAAATTAACGAACTCTGTAGGTTCTTCTTTATGCCCATTAGCCCAAATAATCTATCGCCAAATCTGTCCATTTTACAGAATAACTCATTTGGCAAGCATTTCCCTCATTCTCTCATGTACCGCATTTCCGTCAGTCAACTTCCTATCACGTGCTTGCTGCAAAGAAATATCGACCTTATCTAATTCTGCATCAGACAAATTATCATACCAAACAGACTTATCTGAATTCAGAAATTCAGCTACCAAATTTTCTATCTGCACAAAAGTCTCAGCATTCATTTCTGATACCTTTTTAATAGGGCGAACGAAAAGTCGTTTTCCTAATATGTAAATACATTCTTTTTCA
>CAZQTE010000608.1:0-2931 GCA_964595615.1 uncultured Saprospiraceae bacterium | reverse complement strand
AGTTTTGTAAAGTTTTTGTGCCTTTGGGGAATTTTTACTTAAGGAATTTTGTTTGAAGAAAAACTTGGGAGTCTAATATTTAAGAGAGGAATCTCTCTCCTCTCACCTGACCCCTCTCACCTTAAAAAGAAAACAATGAGCAAGAAAAAAGTAGTCATATTAACAGGAGCAGGAATTAGCGCAGAAAGTGGTATCAAAACCTTTCGGGATGCGGACGGATTGTGGGAAGGACATGATGTAATGTCTGTAGCTTCGCCAGAAGGTTGGCGCAAGGATAGAGAGTTGGTTTTAGATTTTTATAATCAACGTCGTCGTCAGTTAAAGGAAGTTGAACCAAATGCAGGACACCTAGCTTTAACGGATTTAGAGCAAAAATATAATACCGTTGTTGTTACTCAGAATGTCGATAATCTACATGAACGAGCAGGAAGTACGCAGATAATTCACCTGCATGGAGAATTGTCAAAGTCTCGAAGTACTCTTGATGCAAAACTTGTATTCGACTGTAGCGAAGATATAAACTTGGGAGATAAATGTCCTAAAGGTTCACAATTACGTCCACACATCGTCTGGTTTGGAGAGGCAGTGCCCATGTTAGAGAAAGCGATTGCGGAGATAAAAGATGCAGATGTCATTTTAATCGTTGGTACATCTATGCAAGTATACCCTGCGGCGAGTTTGACTGCTTATGCACCCTCTACGGCACCAATATTTTACATAGACCCGCGTCCGACGATAAATCATGAGTTGGCAGAGGCTAAGAATTTGGTTGTTATTGAGGAAAATGCAAGTACAGGTGTGCGGAAGATTGTGGATGAGTTGATGGCTTTGTAGATTGTGTGTATTTGATATTGTCTAAGAAAGTGAGTAAATTGTGATTATGAAATTTCTTGCTCTTATCTCTTTTTGGCTTTTCTCTATTTCTTTATCTGCTCAAGATACTTTTATCAAAATATTTGATTTAGATGCTCCAGGTAGTGCTTTCTACAACAGTACTTTAGTTGATGACACCTTAGTTCTTACCGGAACAGTTAAAAATCCTGATTTTTTTCAATGGGGAACGTCTTGGACACAATTAGACACTTTTGGGAATATTTTATCTCATAAAGTACATTTTGACACTTTAGAAGATTCTTATCTTTTTAGTGATGAATTTGAAATGATTCATACGTCTGATGAAGGATATACCTTGGTGGGAAGTCTATTTTATAGAGATTTCGGTTTTTTATTAAAATTGGATAGAGAGGGATGCTTTGAATTTTTTCAGGAATATCCTGACTCTGATGCTGCAAACTATATTTTTCAAAAAGTATTAGAAATTGGAGATGGATATATTGTTAATGGAATGAAGCAACGCCCTTCGGACAATTATAAAAGAGATGCTTTTATAATGAAAACAGACTCTAATGGTAATAAATTATGGGAAATAATCTACGGGGAATATGATTTGTACGATAATTTTCCAAGCATTCATAAATTAGAGAATGATGAACTATTATTGATTGGATATACTTACACAGGTGCTACAACTTCTTCAAGCTCGGAAGTACCTTTCATTGGAGAGGCTACAAGTAAGCATAAATTCCTCCGAATAAATACTGAGGGCGAAATATTAGAAGAATGGGAAAGTGATGATTATCTAATTTTAGATAGCGAGGATAGTAGAGTTCAGAGTCAAATGTTATTTGATGAAGAAGGTAACTTTATCCAAGCGGGTAGTAAGACAACTATAGAATATATTTCACCTGATCCAGAACCATTTGCCATGTTTCATTGTCAAATTACAAAAAGAGATGCTGATTTTAATATTTTGTGGAATACACCCGTAGGAAATCCTAGAGGACGTAACCATATTCATGAAATAATACCAACACAAGACAATAGTTGGTTAGGAGTTGGAACAAATTGGGTCGAAGCAGAAGGTGAAAATCGAGGTTATTATGCTGGTTTTATAACAAAAGTAGACGACTATGGCAATCACCTCTGGACACGCACTGATACTGCCTTTTATGCCGCAACTTATGGTACTGGAATTATACCTCATACCCTCAATAGCGTAGTTACCCTACCCTCAGGCAGCATCATCGCCACAGGACGCATAGAAAATAATAACGAAAATCCTCCTCGCTCCTACGGCTGGATGATAAAACTAGACAAAGACGGCTGTCTCACCCCTGGCTGTCATCCTAATCTAACAGGTCTTAATTTTAGCGATTTACTGACTAGTTTTGAAGTCTTTCCTAATCCGACGCGTGATTATGTGCGTGTAGAGGGGAGAGGTGCCTTTTCGACAGAGGTTTATGATAGTGTGGGGCGGCGCGTCTTGGAGAGAGAGGCATTTGAGGATAGTGGGACTTTAGACTTTTCTTCTTTGACTAAGGGCGTTTATTTTGTGAATATTCAGACGGATGGGCTTTTGATATTGTCTAAGAAAGTGAGTAAGCAGTAGATGTTATTTGAATTTATAAGCCCCTTACCCCTGCCTTCAGGGGCTACGGTACCTATACAGATGGGTAATTAGTTGGTGACCTTGAAGAGGTCAACAAAAATAGCCTCAAGCGAAGCTTGAGTTAAATATTAAGCTAATCGGAATGACTTTGAAGAAGTCGACAAGTAAACTATTAGCTTCCGATAAATTTCGCCAGACCGTAAATCATTTGTACGGAGGACTTAGTAGTAAGTCAAACCAATTATGATAAGTTGGCGCGGATAATTTCTCGCCTGTTGCTTTTTAAAAAATTATTCCGTAGCTGGGCTATGCAAGAATTTTTAAAAAACAACAGACAAAAAATTCCCTCACGCGAACTTATCACAATTAGCTTGACTTACTACTTAGGAATGAAACTGATATCTTGTTTCTTTTTCTAACAATGTGTTTTTTTGTAGACTTCTTCAAAGTCGCTCCATTTACACCAATATTTAACCCCAAGC
>CAZQTE010000607.1:0-2937 GCA_964595615.1 uncultured Saprospiraceae bacterium | reverse complement strand
AAAATTATTTAGAAGATTCAGAAGAAGAAACGAAGCCGTTGGCAGAATGGGTGAATGTGCCGCAAACGGTATTTCCAAAATTAGAGCAAATTTCAACTGAAATGGTTATCGAGATTATTCGTGCCATTGAAAAATTATGGTGGCATGCTGGTTATGTGCCTGTTTTTCCTGACGGTTTGAATATCGAAATGAAGTATCAACTGTTTCGAGAACAATGGGGTAGGCTAGTGCCTTGGCCTCTAAATGAAAGCGTCTATTTGGGTTTTTGTGATAATAATGAGGATAATTGTATTTACGGTGCAAATATGTGTTCTTGTGCGAAGTATAAAATCTCTTTTGATGATTATGAAGATGACGAATTGGATATTTTGGGGGAATACGGAGAGGAATTTAATTCGGATTTGAATCTGGATGAATGGGAAGATGAGGATGATGGTTCTTTGCCGTTTTAATTTTTTATTTGTTCCTTTGTGCGCCGATTTTTATCAAAATATCAGGCTAAAACTTGTTCCAAATAATACTATGCGCCAATTTTTCTTTCTCTTTTTGCTATTTACAGGAATTCAACTTTTTGCTCAAGAAGTTGACAATCGCCATTTTGGTGACAAACCACCCGCTTTTCTTATCAAAAAGACCACAGAAAAGATTATTCCCGACGGTGTCTTGACCGAAAAAATATGGTCAGAGGCTGAAATCATGGAAAATTTCTCTCAGAAATTTCCAACGGATTCTATTGCTGCTTTAGCCAAAACACAAATGATGATGGCTTATGATGACAACAATCTTTATGTTGCCACTAAATGCTATAGCAAAGGAGGAAATTGGGTAGTGCCCTCCTTGCGTCGTGATTATGGTTTTATTGCTACTGATAATATCACCTTGATGTTTGACACCTTCAAAGATAGAACGAATGCTTTTATTTTTGGAATGAATGCCAAAGGGGTAAGGCGCGAGGCATTGGTTTCCAATGGCGGACGAAACAATGATGATTTTAGCAATAGTTGGGATAATAAATGGAATGGAAATGCTAAAGAATATAGCGACCATTGGATTGCAGAATTTGTTATTCCTTTTAATACGGTTAGATTTGATGAAGGTACAGTGAGCTGGAATTTTACAGCTTATCGTTACGATACACAACACAATGAAATTTCAGTTTTCGTGCAGATTCCGATAAATTTTAATCTCACAGATTTGGCATATACCGCAGAGATGAACTTTGAAGAGCCATTAAAGAAAAATGGTTTGAATGTTTCCCTTATTCCATTTTTAGCAGGAAGTGTGGGGCGAGATTACGAAGATGAAACACAAACCAAAGCAATTGGAAACTTTAGTGCAGGCGGAGATGTGAAAATTGGAATTACCTCTGGATTGAATTTAGATTTGACTGTAAATCCTGATTTTTCGCAAGTAGAAGTAGATAGACAAGTCACAAATCTTAATCGTTTTGAGCTGTTTTTTCCCGAAAGGCGGCAGTTTTTTCAAGAAAATGCGGATTTATTTAGCGGTTTTGGTACTGGAAGGGCACAACCTTTCTTCTCGCGCCGAATTGGGATTACGCAAGATACGGCAACTGGAGAAGCCGTTCAAAATACCATTCTTTACGGAGCAAGATTGAGTGGTAAGGTTAATGACCGAACTCGGATTGGACTGCTAAATACACAAACAGCGGCACAATTGGATAACGACTTACCAAGTTTTAACTATACTGTTGGAGTCTTGCAGCGAAACATCGGTTTGCGTTCCAATATTGCTTTGATTGGAATTAATAAACAAGCGATAAACTCTAAGGATTTTGGAGGTAGTTTTAGTACTTACAATCGTGTAATTGGTGGAGATTACAACTTTTCAACAAATGACAATCATTGGAATGGGAAATTTTCACAGCAATTTGCCTTTACAGAGTCGAGTCTGAAAGATAAATTTTCTAATCATTGGTTTGTAGAATATAGTACGAGAAAATTTCGGGCTGAGGTTTTTAGTCTTTATGTGGGCGCAGGTTATGATGCCGAAGTAGGTTTTGTACCGCGAAGAGATATTTACCTAGTGAGTCCAGAAGGGAGTCTATTTTTCTATCCTGAGAATAGTAATATTTCAAAGCATACTTTGTTTTTTGACACAAGATTTATTTATAAAGTTGGAAATGACCCGATAGAAGGAATTGACCCTTGGACTCTGTCTGATATTAGTTTGACTGCGGAATGGTCTATGCAGTTTCGCAATTTTGCTAATCTAACTTTGGAAGGCAATTGGGAACGAATTCTACTTTTTGATGACTTTGACCCAACACAAATACAAGAAGATGGACAAGTCTTGCAAGGAAATGAAAATTATGCATTTGGAAGAGCTTTCGCGCGTTTTAGATCTGACCGAACTAAGTTGTTTTCTTACAGTTTACGGTCAACTTATGGACAATTTTTCAATGGAACAAGATTAGGACTTAGCGCAGATATTCGTTTTAGATTTCAGCCTTATGCCTCGATTTCTTTGGATTATAGTTACAATAATATTCGTTTGGCAGAGCCTTTTGTGCCTGTGAATTTACATTTACTCAGTCCAAGATTTGACTTGACTTTTTCTAAAACACTCTTTTTTACTGCATTTCTCCAATATAACAGACAGCAAGACCTCTTAAATGTCAATGCGCGGTTTCAATGGCGTTTTCAGCCTGCATCTGACTTCTTTTTGGTCTATGGAGATAATTATTTGACGGAGGAATTTTCAAATCTGCAAGTGCGCAACCGAGCGATTACGGCGAAATTTACCTATTGGTTGAATCTTTAAGAAGATGTTAGATATTAGACTTTAGATGTTAGACAATCGAACTTATACTAAAAAATTGAACGCAGAGCCGCAGAGTTTTTAAACATGACTTGCATAGAATACGTGTTCGAGAGAGAGCAGAGATGAAATCTTACGATTTCGGAGCATCTCAAA
>CAZQTE010000606.1:0-2959 GCA_964595615.1 uncultured Saprospiraceae bacterium | reverse complement strand
CGAGTGGTAAAAGTACGATTGCGAAGTTGATTTATTTTTTTAAATCTTTGAAGCAAGACTGTTTTAATTCAATTAATAAGGAAAGATTAAATGAAGAAGACTTTCTTCAAACCATTAAAAACAAATTTGAAGTATATTTTGGATATGCTTCAGACCATAGCGCTAATTTTGAAATAATTTATTATTATAAATTCGTTAAAGAGAATTCTACAGATAACAGATGTATAAAATTAAATCGAAGTAATGATACCGTTCATGTCGAATTTAAATTTTTTCGCGAGATTAGACTAAAAACACATGAAATAGCGACAAAAATTAGCAATCTTTCGAATACCAAACATTCGGATATTTATCAATACATTGATGATGATAAAACACAACAACAATTAAGTGAACAATTAAGTAAGACAATAAACGAAGTATTTTTTGATGATTATGTACCTATGTTTTTTCCTGCGGGTAGAAATATAACGGTTTCTTATTCTGAGCAATTTCAAGCTTTATTTTTGCTTAATTTATTTGGTAGAACGAAAAAAGATGAAGATTTACCAAATTCTGTTGATATGGTATTGATGAAGTCTTTTATTCTTCATACGAAATTCTTACAAGATTATTTTAAAGGAGCTAGCATTGATTCAATGGTTTCTCATCAAAATAGTGAAGTGTCCACCGATATTTTTAACTTTTTCAAAAAACATTCAGAATACATTTTGCAAGGTAAATACGATAATCATAATGGAAATGAAAAACTCGTTTATGACCATGCAACCAACAAATCTGTTCCTCTAAATCTCTCTTCTTCTGGGCAACAAGAGTCCGTTAGAATCATTCAAGACTTACTGTATATTTTAATTGAGAATGAAAAATCATTTAGAATTATTGAAGAACCCGAAGCACATTTATATGCAAAAGCACAAAAAAAATTAGTTGAATTGATTGCCTTGACTATCAATAAAACAGACAGCCAAATACTGTTAACTACCCATAGTCCTTACATTTTGAGTATATTAAATAATTTGTTGACAATATCTTTAGTAAGAAAAAATAACTCAAGTGCGGTTTCTAAAATTGACAATCATTTTGAAACAAAGCAATTGGATGAAGCAAAAAATGAGCGCATTCATATATTTAGTAACGAAATTCAAGCTTATGCCTTGAGCATTCACAATGAATCCTATTGCACGTCAATTATTGATAAAGAAACAGGGCTGATTGGAGATAACTATTTAGATACAGTTACAGAGGAGTTGAACGAAGATTTTAATACCTTGTATATGCTAAATTTCCAAAATCAAGAGACCGATGCATAACAGAACAATTGATGATTTAAAGACATTATTTCCTAATAATGCCTTCACAGAAACTCGCTCGAACTCGAATCAGTTATTTGTTTATGATGTAAAAAAACTTGATGCTAATGGACACAAAATTGGCATCACAATCATGTCTGACACGAAATTGGATGATTCAAGATGTTTTGAAATTGAAAACTCAATAATTGAAAATGAGGTTGCTCATATATGTATTGATGGAGATTTTATCACTTATGGGCAACATAAATATGATGGGGACAGTGCAAAGACAAAAGATGGAAGACCTGATTGTCTCATTTTTGATGAAAACAGATTACTGTTTGTAGAATTGAAATTAGACCAAGAAGATGCTACTTTCGATAAAGAGAAAACAAAATGGAAGAAGTTTTTTGAAGGTATAACGCAAATTGAAGATTTTAATCGTTTTTTGAAAAGAAATGGCTTTGATGTCAAAGATATATATTCCGATGTTCGTGCTGTTATTAGCTTGCGTTTTGAACCAATCTTTAGACCTAATTCTGCGCGGAATAATGAAAAATTGAGGCGTTCAATTGCATTGGGTTTTCCAGTAATTTCTCATGATTGTAGCAAGCCGTTTAAAATTTCTTGAACTATTTCATTTGATTAATTCAATTTAAGGATTAAACCGATAACTGTTCAAAACCACCAAAAAGAGCACGCTTCGGACAGCTATCCCCCCATCACTCCAAAAACAAATCATCCATCCTCAACTCCTTAACAATAATATCACTATCCGGTCCTTGCTTCGGTAAGAGACTTATTATAGGACATATTTAGTGGTTATTTATTTTCGGTTCTAGTTTAAAATAGTTGAATCCTGTTCTTAAAAACACGTCTGTAAAGCTGTTTTCAAATGAGCCAAAAGCGGAACTGTTCTTTATTTGATTGTAATCAAAATCAATCTGTCCATAAGGCTTTAAGCGTTCATTATTGCTAAAATAATAGCGAAAAAAGGGAGATATACTGAATGCTGAGGTTTTTACACCACCTTCTTTTGTCGTGGACAAACCAATGCCCGTTCCAATTAATACGCGATCCTGCACAAAATATCCCGCTTTTGGTGTCCAGAGCGTTGTAGTGTTGTTTTCATTGTTGAAGTCATTTTCACTAACATTAATGTCGATGTTGGCGTCGATGAAAATGTTGCCTTTTTCTATTTGAGCAAAAATGGGTGTAAAAAAATAAGCACTGAAAAGCAGAAGGGATAGTAATGACTTTTTCATTGAGCGTATTATTTAAGTGATTTAAACATTGTTTGGACAAATATCCGAAAGAAA
The DNA here is from genome assembly GCA_964595615.1 of uncultured Saprospiraceae bacterium. Classification (GTDB taxonomy): domain Bacteria; phylum Bacteroidota; class Bacteroidia; order Chitinophagales; family Saprospiraceae; genus JAHDCG01. Next base: position 348 of record CAZQTE010000606.1, on the reverse strand, counting down.
TCAGGAAAGTCAAAGTAATGAGCAGATTTGGAGAATAATTTTAACCCTACAAAAAATCCAGTCCGCGCCCGCCCTGTCCAATTCGTCGGAAATCACTGGAATGCTTCCAACAACCACCTTTTCTTTGTATCGATAATAAGAGCATGTTTAAAATTTCACTCTCCTGATAACCAATATTTTATGAACCTGACTTCAAATTAGCGCAGTCATGTATCTCGATATATTCCTTTGCTAATTTATGGTCAGAACCATAAACTATTGATTATCAGCTCGGTAAAATTTTAAACATGCTCTAAAGTCAAATAATTTTTTGAAATTGTTGTTTCCAGAGAAGCATCGTTTTTCATT
>CAZQTE010000605.1:0-2967 GCA_964595615.1 uncultured Saprospiraceae bacterium | reverse complement strand
TTTGTTTTTTCCAGAGCCTTTCTCGTTTATTCGAGAAAGGCTTTTTGGTATTTAGTACCAGCATTTTTGAATAAAATGGCGGCATATAGGGGAGAAAAAGCAGAGATTGTATTTATTTCTTAACTTAAAAGTTTTTTTGTTCAAAGCAATCTTGATAAAATTAGTATTGGTTTATTTTTTTTTATATATTTGCATACTGGGTGTACTAAATCTATTCAGACTTAGTGTACTTTTTACAGTATTTAAAAGTGTAAGCGACTTTTAAATACTGTACTAGAGAAATTGAAAATTTAACTCAATTTCATTTTCGGTAAAAGTATCGAAGGTTTATTTGAAATGTTTTTTAATAAAAATTCTACAAAACTTTTTACACACAAAAAAAACAGTTCGGCTTAATCCACCGAGCTTAAAAATATTTTCACTATTCTTAAAATACATCTTAATCGTCTTTTGATACTAGTGAAACATGTATTCTTATTTCTTTTTAATTAACAAATTATAATCTTATGGAAAAAACGAATTTTACTTTCCTTCTGCTATTACTGCTGATGGGAGTGTTTGGTACTTCGTCCGTGTACGCCCAGTGTGGACCTGGTGAAGACACTACAGCACCTACATTCACTTGTGGTGTCAATGCCTTAGCAAATGCGGGCTTTGAGGATGGAGCTCCTGGAACTCCTGGTGCACCAAGTTGGACGTCTTTCGGTAACACTTTTAGCGAGTTTATCAGTAATCCTGATCCTGCCCTTAATGGTAATTACATTAAGATGTTTGGTAACTTTACAGGAGGCGATAACTTTAGTGGCGTTGTCCAAAATCTTCCTGCTGCTCCTGGTGAAAACTGGTCTGGTAGTATGGATATGGTTAACTTTTCTTTTGACGCTATGCAGCCAGGTAACTTCGCCTTGGTTAAAATAGAATTCTTAGATGCAGGCGGTGTTGTTATAGCAGACTTAGAAGCTGCTCCATTAAACGATGCATCTCCTCAAGATGTAGTAATTCCTGGTGCTGTTAATCTAACCGCACCTGCAGGTACAGCAAGTGTACAATTAGTTGCTGTATTCGGTCAAATAGGTGCAGGTAACTTCAATGGAGGTGCTGCATTTTTTACTAATGCTAGCCTTATTAATAATTCTAGTCCTGTAGCTCCAATGGTAACAGTTGAAGCTACTGCAGATTTGACACCTGTAGCTCTTAATAATCCTGTTGCTGCAGATAACTGTCCAGCAGCGGTTGTAGTTTCTAGTGACTCTCCAGGAGTTTTTCCTCTTGGAACTACTGTCGTTACTTTTACTGCTACTGATGGCCAAGGTAATGTAAACACTACTCCATGTACATTTGAAGTAATTGTTGAAGATACAGTAGACCCTACATTAGATATCTGTAGTGGTGATGTATTAGTAAACGGAACTTTCGAAGATGGTCCAACTGGTCCTGGTGTGCAAGATTACAATTCTTTTGGTAATGTATTTACTGAATTCATCAGTAATCCAAATCCAGCACTTGAAGGTCGTTATGCTAAAATGTTTGGTAATTTCAATGGAGGAGAGAATGTAAGTGGTTTTTTCCAAGAATTTCCAGCTGCTGAAGGTGAAGTTTGGGAAGGATCTATGGATATGGTTAACTTCTCTTTTGATGCTATGCAGCCGAATAATTTTTCGGTAGTTAAAATGGTATTTTTTGATGCTGCTGGAGCTGAAATAGCTGCCGTAGAATCTGCACCAGTGAATGATGCTTCTCCACAAGATGTTCTTATTCCTAATACTTTAAGTTTAGCTGCACCTGCAAATACGGCTACTGTGCAATTGTTTGGTTTATTTATACAAGCACCAGATGGTGTGCCACCTTTTTTTAATGGTGGTGCAACATTCTTTACTAACGCCTCACTTATCAAGCCAGAGTCTAGTATTTCTGTCAATGCTGCTCCAAATGCAAGTACAACTCCTGTTACTGTACCAGTACCAGTAGCTACTGATGCAACTTCTGTGAGTCTCGTAAATGACTTTAATGGAGCGGCTGATGCTTCAGATGATTACCCTACAGGTGAAACGACTGTAAGTTATACTGCAACAGATGCAGCTGGTAATTTTGCTGTTTGTGCATTAACTGTTAATGTAATTGAAGCAGGTACTGTATGTTTAGATACAGGTGTTGCTCCTGGTGGTGCAATGTCTTGTAATAATGGTGTAAACATAAGTGCAGCGGCAGATTGTTTAGTAGAAGTTACGCCAGATATGATGCTTGAAAATCCTGCAGCAGGTTGTTACGTTATCGCTATCGGTGATTTAGGCACTAATGTTCTTGATGCTTCTGATGTTCTTGGATCTACATTTGTGGTAACTGTTACAGCAGAAGATGGTAACTCTTGTTGGGGTACTATCATTGTTGAAGATAAATCTGCTCCAACTATTGAGTGTACAGATGTAGCTATTGACTGTACTCAAGCAGTTCCTGCTGTTGGTGCAAGTGCAAGTATCGTTGCTACTGATAACTGTAGCACTGCTACTGTATCATTGATTGACCAATCTACTAACGATGATGACAACTGTTCTACTGGTACTATTATTACTCGTACATATATCGCTATTGATGGTGTAGGTAATATTTCTGCTCCTTGTACACATACAATTACTATTACACGCGTAACAGATGTTGACTTTCCAGAAGATATCGCATGGTCTTGTGACCAGTATGCATCTTTTGGTAACATTACTGATGCTACAGCTCTTTCTTCAGTATGTAACGCTACTCAATTGGGCAATGATTCTGATGCTATTGACGGTGCATTAGACGGGACAGAAATGGGTGCTGGCTGTTTAGCTAACACTGGTTCTGGTATTCCTTCTGTAGCTCAAGGACAATACTGTAACTTCGCAGTAACTTCTTCTGATGAATACTTAGAATTATGTGGTAATGACACATCTGACAACTTATTCAAAATTGTTCGTACTTGGACTGTTTTAGACT
>CAZQTE010000604.1:0-2985 GCA_964595615.1 uncultured Saprospiraceae bacterium | reverse complement strand
AACTGTATTTCAATATTTCGTTGATTTAAATCTGCAACTCCTTTAAAAGGTCCAAAATTATAAATCATTTGTACCTCATCTTTAAAAGTTTCACCACTAACTGAAGTATCTATAGTTTCTTTCACTATTTCTGAAAAAAAGTCAGAATAATACTTTTTCTTAAAATCTTCGTTGTTCGCTTCAAAAGATTTCTCATTTAATAAAACATATACAGACGTCACCAAGAAATTCCTTACTCCTCCAAAAGAAGCACTTTTCTTTAATAATTTAAAAATTTGAAAAAAGGGATCTTCAATCAAAGAATTACTTTCCGAAAGTAGTGCAGTGTCTCCTTGATAAATAAGTACTAATCTATCCCAAAGTGCCAGAATTTGATACCCTTCATTTTTAAAATCAAGAGTAATAACCTCTTTTACCGAACCTTCATTTGAAATTTTCACATTAGAAGCAAAATTAACAAAAGGAGAAACTATCGGTTTGATAACATTCGGAAAATCCAAAATGTTTGAAAAACGAATCTCTATCTGATGTCTTGGTACAAAAATATTCACGATATTTGTTTTTAGAAAACCATGTAAAAATAGTTCACTCTCATGCAATACATAAACAGTATTTTATTTTACAAAGGTAAAATAAATAATCTAATCTTAAGATTTATTATTTCTCTCCCTACATATTCCTCCGATACTGCCCCCCAACCCCATAAAGCGCATGCGTAATCTCCCCAAGCGAACAAACCTTAACAGCCTCCACCAACTCCTCAAAAAGATTCTCATTCTCAATCGCCGCAGCCTGCAAAGAAGCCAAAGCCGCATCTGCTTTCGTGCGGTGCACCTCTTTCAAGTTCTCCAAAGTCTTGATTTGGTCTTGTTTTTCCTCCTCTGTGGCGCGGATGACCTCACTTGGGATAACCGTCGGACTGCCCTCTTTACTTAGGAAAGTATTCACACCGATGATTGGGAATTCGCCCGTGTGTTTCAACATTTCGTAGTAGTGGCTTTCTTCTTGGATTTTACCGCGTTGGTAGCCTGTTTCCATAGCGCCCAATACGCCGCCGCGCTCAGTGATGCGGTCAAATTCTGTGAGTACGGCTTCCTCTACCAAGTCTGTCAACTCTTCGATGATGAAGGCACCTTGTAGTGGGTTTTCGTTGCGGGCCAGACCTAATTCGTGATTGATAATCATCTGGATAGCCATTGCGCGACGTACCGACTCTTCGGTTGGTGTCGTGATAGCTTCGTCGTAGGCATTAGTGTGTAGCGAGTTACAGTTGTCGTAAATCGCGTAGAGTGCCTGCAAGGTCGTACGGATGTCGTTGAAACTAATTTCTTGTGCGTGTAGCGAGCGTCCAGAGGTCTGAATGTGGTATTTCAATTTCTGACTGCGAGAGTCTGCATTGTATTTTTCACGCATGGCTTTTGCCCAGATGCGACGTGCGACACGACCGATAACGGCATATTCTGGGTCAACACCATTGGAGAAAAAGAAGCTTAAGTTTGGCGCAAATTTATTGATGTCCATGCCGCGACTTAGGTAGTATTCCACGAAGGTAAAACCGTTGGCGAGAGTGAAGGCTAATTGAGAAATTGGGTTGGCACCCGCCTCTGCAATGTGGTAGCCAGAGATAGACACCGAGTAAAAATTACGAACATTGTGGTCGATAAAATACTGCTGTACATCGCCCATGAGTTTCAAAGAAAACTCGGTACTGAAGATACAAGTATTTTGTGCTTGGTCTTCTTTGAGGATGTCGGCTTGCACCGTTCCTCGTACTGACGAAAGCGCAGTTTGTTTACATTTTTGGTAGGCTTCAGCATCTAAGATTTGGTCTCCTGTCAATCCTAAAAGCATCAAACCTAATCCGTCATTTCCTTTAGGAATTTCTCCGCGATACATCGGGCGTTCTTTGCCTTTGTCGTCGTAGAGTTCCTTTTTCTTGGCTTCTACTTTGTCTTCTAAACCGTTTTCAGTGATGTATTTTTCACATTGCTGGTCGATTGCGGCATTCATGTAAAAGGCACAAATCGTTGCTGCTGGCCCATTAATGGTCATCGAAACCGAAGTTTTCGGGTCACACAAATCAAAACCAGAGTACAATTTTTTCGCATCATCCAAACAACAAACAGATACGCCTGAGTTTCCTACTTTTCCGTAGATATCAGGACGGTGGTCTGGGTCTTCGCCATACAGTGTCACCGAGTCAAATGCTGTTGACAAACGGTTAAATGGCATATCCGAGCTCACGTAGTGGAAACGGCGATTTGTCCGTTCTGGTCCACCTTCGCCAGCAAACATCCGTGTTGGGTCTTCGCCTGTACGTTTGAATGGGAATACACCTGCGGTATAAGGATATTCTCCTGGTACATTTTCTTGCAATGACCATTTTAAGATTTCGCCCCAATCTTGATATTTTGGTAATGCGACACGAGAAATGCGAGAGTGTGATAAAGATGTCGTGAAAGTCGGAACGCGGATTTCGCGATTACGCACTTTATAGACAAATTCATCGGCAGCATAATTGGCTTTTTTCTCTTCCCATGCGTGTAAAATACGGAGACAACGCCCGTCCATATCTTGCTCGATGCGCTCAAAAGTTGCTTGCAAACTAGCGACTACTTCCGCTTTATTTTCTGTATTAGCTTCTTCGATTGCCTCGATTGATTTCTTCAATCCAAATAGACGGCGCGCTAATTCTACTTGCTTGTTTGCCCAGCGGTCATAGTTGCGGTTCGACTCCGAAATTTCCGATAAATAACGGGTACGATTAGGTGGAATGATGTAGATTTTCTCTGACATTCCTGCGGACACTTCAAAATTTGATTTCAAATCTGCCCCCGTTTTTTCTACCAATAGGTCAACTATCGAACGGTACAAATTATTCATACCTGGGTCATTGAATTGCGAAGCAATCGTCCCGAAAACAGGCATTTCTTTTGGGTCTGTATCCCACAAATTGTGGTTACGTTGGTATTGTTTTTTGACATC
>CAZQTE010000603.1:0-2998 GCA_964595615.1 uncultured Saprospiraceae bacterium | reverse complement strand
CAAACAAACGAAAAATATTATGCACATAGCCATTATCGGCAACGGCATTAGCGGTATTACTGCTGCCCGTTGGCTGCGCAAGCTCAGCGACCACAAAATCACAGTTATTTCTGGAGAAGGAGAAGAATTTTTCTCGCGTACTGCACTCATGTATATCTATATGGGGCATATGCGCTTGGAAGATACGCAGCCTTATGAGAAATGGTTTTGGAAAAAGAATAGAATTGACATAAAAAAAGGCTGGGTGGAAACCGTAGACTTTAAGAGTAAAAAATTAGAGTTTTTTGGTGGAGAAAAAATGCCTTACGACAAACTTATCATCGCTTGTGGTTCTAAACCTAACAAGTTTGGTTGGCCAGGGCAAGATTTGGACGGCGTGCACGGTATGTACACTTTGCAAGATTTGGAAGCGATGGAACGTCATAGTGAAGGCTTGAAACAAGCGGTTATCGTGGGCGGAGGTTTGATTGGTATTGAAATGGCGGAGATGTTTCACTCTCGTCATATCCCCGTGACTTTTTTGGTGCGCGAAAGCAAATATTGGAATGCTGTTTTGCCAGACGAGGAGTCAGATATGGTGACACGTCACATTTTGGAAAACGGGATTGATTTACGTTTAGATACAGAGTTGAAAGAAATTTGGGGAGAAAAAGTAAGTGGTAAAGCTCAAATGGCTATCACAAACAAAGGCGAAAAAATCAAGTGTGGTTTTGTTGGTTTGACCGCAGGCGTGAGTCCAAATACAGATTTTCTAGATCATACAAATTTGGAAATGAGTCGAGGGATTATGGTTAATGAATATCTGGAAACAAACATTCCTGATGTTTATGCGATTGGCGATTGTGCGAAGCAAAGAAATCCAAAACCAGGTCGTCGTCCATTAGAGGCAGTTTGGTACACAGGTAAAATGCAAGGAGAAACAGTTGCTTACAACATCTGTGGGAAGAAAGTAGCGTATGACCCAGGCATTTGGTTTAACTCTGCAAAGTTCTTTGAAATTGAGTATCAAGTGTACGGTGACTTACAAGCGCAATTACCAGAAACACAATCGACAATTTATTGGGAACATGCCGATGGTAGAAAATCTGTTCGGATTAATTATCATACAGAAAGCGGGAGAATTGCTGGTTTTAATTTAATGGGCGTTCGTTACAGACATGAAGTTTGTGAAAAATGGATTGCTGAAAATACACATGTGGAAGAAGTCTTGCAAAACTTAGGTCTTGCTAATTTTGATCCTGAGTTTTACAAAGAATACGAACAAGAAGTGATTGACGTGTACAACAAACAATCTGGTAAAAATCTAAAATTGAAACAACGTCGCGGATTAAGTGCGGCATTGAGATTCTTACGTAGAAAAACAGCTCTTTAAACAAAACGATAAACAAGCTTCTTTGAAAAAATCTTCTGATTTTTCAAAGAATAATAAATAATGTGATGAATATTATTCAAAAAATAGGATTAGGAATTTTTATAATAGCGCTGGCGATTTTTACTTTGGTTCCGGGTATGGAGAGCTATGATTTATCAGCCGACAGCATTGCAATTCCTAACGAATACCACCAAGCCGCTTTTCAAAAAGCAGCGGAGTCTACAGGACTCTTTTCTGAAAAATACACTTCTACTTTCGCAATGACAGATGCTTTGAAAGAAACATTTGCCAGTGCACAATCTGCTATTAATAGCCAAGTAGAAAGTTCTGGAATTCCTGACGGCGTACAGGAATGGGATTATAAATTAGGAGATTGGAAATTTAAAGAATACTTCAAACCTGAATTGTTTCGCGATGCAAGTGTAGGACCAGTTTCGAGCAATCCATATATGTATTTATTGCTGACTGTAGGCTTAGGTTTATTAGGAGGTTTACTCTATATCCTGCCTAAATTTACGGACATTCCAGGTATCAAACACAATGGAATTTACCATAGCCCAATGACAAGAGGATTGAGTGTGGGCTGGCGTACTTTTGCTTTAGTAGCGACAACTGTAGGTATTTTATTTTACGGTATGAGCTATATGGACAAGCAATGGTTTTGGCCAGGGATTACGGCTTTAGTTATGGGAATTATTACTTTCATGGTTTTTTATGTACAAAATTCTATGAAAAATAATCCGTCAAAATCTGCTTCGCCTTATGGTGTTTCTGCTTGGTTGGGAATTATTACGGGGATTTACTTAGTAGGATTTTATATCTTATTATATTGGGCGCCGCAGCATATTACGGGCTGGATTGTAATGGTTTCTCCAGTGAGTGAAATGTTGAATGGTGGACCAGCAAGTCAGTGGTTTTTATATGGATTTTTGTACACGATTATTATAATCGTAATGGGTGTGCGCATGATGTCTAAGTATCGCCACAATCGCTACCAGCTTATTCGTACAGGTTCAGTTATGTTTTTTCAGACAGCCTTTGCTTTCTTAATTCCGCAGATTTTACAATTGCTCAATCAGCCAAGTATGGACTTGAAAAACATCTGGCCATTGAATTACACTTTCTTTTTTGATTGGAATATCAACAGTTTAATGGAGAGTGGCGGATTAGGAATTTTTATGTTAGTTTGGGGGATAGTACTTGTAGTGATTGGAGTTCCATTGATTACTTATTTCTACGGAAAACGTTGGTACTGCTCTTGGGTTTGTGGATGTGGAGGATTAGCTGAAACATTGGGAGACCCTTATCGTCAACTTTCAGATAAGAGTGTACGTGCATGGAAATACGAACGTTTTATCATTCACGGCGTACTAGCTTTTGCAGTGATTATGACAGGAATGACGCTTTATACATACTTCTCAGGCGTGAGTCAAATTGGCTTTATCAGCACAGGAAATGTCCAAAAATGGTATGGTTTCTTCATCGGTGCGGGCTTCTCTGGTGTTGTAGGAACAGGTTTTTACCCACTTATGGGAAATCGCGTTTGGTGTCGTTTCGGATGTCCATTAGCAGCATACTTAGGTTTGGTACAGCGTTTCAAATCTCGTTTCCGTATCACGACAAATG
>CAZQTE010000602.1:0-3003 GCA_964595615.1 uncultured Saprospiraceae bacterium | reverse complement strand
TTTAAAAAACAGTGCCCGATACCTTTGATTAGGCATCGGGCACTATTTTTACATTGACCTTGGCAGCTACCATACGGTCAAGAAAGCGACCGGTACGGACTTATTTCGTCCTCATCTTAACTATCGGAATAATCACCTCTTCCAAGGAAATCCCACCATGCTGGAAAGTATTCTTATAATAATTATGATAGTGATTATAATTATTTGGATACAAGAAGAACTTATCTTCTTTCGCAAAAATGAAAGTCGAAGACACATTTGGACGTGGTAATCCTCCCTTGATTGGGTCTTTGATTTCTAAGACATCCTTTTTATCGTAGTTCAAATTACGTCCTACTTTGTAGCGGAGATTAGTCGTTGTCTCGCGGTCACCGACGACTTTACTTGGTGTGTTGACGCGGATAGTGCCGTGGTCTGTCGTGACGATTAACTGGAATGGTTTATTGTCCGCAGCACGCTGTAATGCCGCCCAAACTGGAGAGTTTTTAAACCATGAAACTGTCAAAGAACGATACGCACGTTCATCCCCTGCCAACTCTTTCAAAACTTCCATTTCTGTACGCGCATGCGATAAGAAATCAATGAAATTATAGACAATAACCGTCATGTCATTATTAAGATAGTTGACGATATTATCTTGTAATTGCTTGGCATTGTTATTATTCGTAATCTTCGTGTAATCCCAACGAATCGGACGGCGCATCGTGCGGTCGATTTGGTCTTCTAAGAAGTAATCTTCGTGCATATTCTTACCGCCGCGCTCGTGGTCATTCAACCATTTGTCTGGGTAATGCTTGGCAATATCAGCAGGCATCATACCTGCGAAAATTGCATTTCGGCTATACTGTGTCGCGGTCGGCAAAATAGAATAAAAGAAGTCCTCCTCCTCTACTTTGAATAACTCTGTGAAAATGGGTTCAATCATTTTCCATTGGTCAAAACGCAAATTATCCAACAAAAGCATAATTGTCGGAAGGTCTTCTTTCAGTTCTGGAAAAATCTTTTTACGAAACAAATTGTGAGACATCACAGGCGCTTCGGCAGGTTCGTCTATCCAATTTTGATAGTTTCTGATAATGAATTTTGAAAACTCTGCATTCGCTTCACTCTTTTGCATCGACAAGATATCAGACATCTGGTCGCTATTCGCATCGTCCAATTTGATTTCCCATTGAATGAGTTTACCATAAATATCTCCCCACTCGCGGAAGTCCAAACCACTATTGATTTCCATCATCAACTGACGAAATTCTTTCTGATAATCAACATTCGTCTTTTCACGAACCAATCGCTTATTGTCCAATATTTTTTTCAAAGACAATAATATCTGATTTGGATTGACTGGCTTCAACAAATAATCCGAAATCTGTGCCCCCAAAGCTTCTTCCATCACATCTTCTGCCTCATTTTTCGTAATCATCACGACGGGCAAATGCGGGTTATCTGCCTTGATGCGTTGCAAAGTTTCCAGACCAGTCAGACCGGGCATACTTTCATCTAAGAAGACAACTTCAAATTCATTCTCTTCAATTTCTTCGAGTGCATCGTGTCCGTTCGTCACGGTCGTTACATCGTATCCTTTTTTGTCCAAAAACATAAGTTGTGGCTTCAAAAGGTCTATTTCGTCGTCTGCCCAAAGCAGTTTTATTCTATCCATCTTGGTTGTTAGTTATTGGTTATTAGGTTATTGATTACTGTGTACTCATTAATTTCCTAATAGCTCTATTGTTCGTGAGTTCAATCAAACGTACTACTTTCCTAAAAAGGTATCTAAGCCCTCTTGAAATTCTGAGAAATCTGTCAAATTTTTATGACCACCTCCTGGGACTGTGATAAAAGTGTCTTTTTCAGTCAATACGGGGCGCAATTTCTCTGCCAGTTCATACGCAATCAGTGCGTCCTTTGTTCCGTGAAAAATCGTCACGGGTATAGGAACTTGCGGCAGCGAAAGTACATTTTCTAAGGGATATTTCAAGGAAAATGGCATCCAAAGAGGAATAAATCTTGTCGCCATGACCGAACGAATTGTATTATAGGGCGTTTCTAAGACGAGCAATCGGGCAGGTTTGCGTGTGGCTAATTGTGTCGCAATACCTGTACCTAAGGACCGTCCATAAATGATAATACTATCTGCAGGATATTTTTTTTCTACAAAATCATAGGCTAAAGTAGCATCAGAATATAGATTTTCAAGATTGGGTCGTCCTTTTGTCTTGCCATAACTGCGGTAGTCTATTGCAAAAAAATCATAGCCGCGTTGTGTGAAATCAGTATGATAATTTGCCCATCTTTGCAAATTATCTGCATTTCCATGAAAGTATAATACAACTCCTTTGGGTGTTTTGCTTGTCTTTATATAAATGGCGTTTATCTTTGCGCCATCTTTTGCCTCGAGATTGATTTCTTCATGTGGTAATGAGAATGAAAATTTGTAGTCTGCGGGCAATGATTTTCCTTGAAAAATGAATTGTTCTTGAAAAACATAAGCAACAATAATGCATAGTAAATAGAAGGAAATAAGGAGATAGAAAGTCTTTTTTATTATTTTCACAAGGCAATATTTGTATGAAAATTCAGCACGGTACAATCAAAGAGGTCGTTGAACTTTCGGATTTAATTCCTGAATTTTACGAGCCACATCGTGCCGCAGAATATGAAAAACGCTTAACAAATGTACCGCATTTGATTTTGATTGCGAAGATAAACGAAAAATTGGCAGGTTTTAAGTAATTAGACTTTGGACGAAAGATTTTAGATATTAGATTTCCTAATAACAAAATTAGCACAATGCGTATTTTATTGATTATCAATATCTAAAAAAATCGAAAAATTGATTTTTCACTTGAAGAGTCTAACATCTTTTGTCCAAAGTCCAATAAGTAACTGAACATAAGTAATCTGGTTTTGATATTATTGATTTTGAAAAACGTGAACCAGAGTCCGAAAGTCGGATTCTCTTAAGAAAAAAGTTCTCCTTCTAATCGTGTAAAGTGACATGATTTG
>CAZQTE010000601.1:0-3009 GCA_964595615.1 uncultured Saprospiraceae bacterium | reverse complement strand
ACATCGGAAATAGATTTTTCAAAATCGCAGAAAGCCTAAATCATGGCATTATATGGATTGGTGAAAAAGGCCAAATCCTGCATGTCAATAAACAGTTTTCTACAGACTTAGGTTACGAGAAAGGTCAATTCACACCCAGTACTATCTTTGAAGTAAACCCCTACTTCAATATGATAAGCTGGCGAGACAATTGGAAAACACTCTGTACAGAAGGCGAAATTGATCTCCAAACCCAGCACATCAGTGCTGAAGGTATCATCCATCCAGTTCACATCACAGGCTTCTTATTCGATATGGAAGATAAGCAAGTCTGCTGTGGTATTGTCAAATCTGCACACGGAGACGATAGAATCAGACATCTATTAGAGATGACCTCTTCTATTACGCATGCAGCGAGTTGGCAGTATGACATGATTAAAAAAGATTGGATTTTTACTGATGAGCTATTCAAGTTACTACATTTAGACCATAAAAAACGAAAAGGAGAAGATTTGCTCGAATTGCTTTCGTCAATCATGAATCCTAAAGAGCATCTGCTATTATCTGAAAAATTTTCGGTGGCGAAAAAAACAGGCAAATCTTTCTCGATGGAGTTTGGAGTGCCGACAATGAGTAGGGAAACCTTTAAGTATGTACGTCTCACCGCCCTGCCTGAGCAAGAAGAAAACGAAACACTCTCCGTATATGGATTAATTCAGGACATATCTGAGCTGAATAAACGGACGGCAGATATGTATTTAGCCAAACATAATATAGAGTTTGCGCAAGAAGGTATGGCATGGTTAGAAAAAAATGGAAACATTGTTTACACCAATCGTGCCTACAGAAAATTATCTGGCTACAGAGCAGACGACAATCCAAATTTGACCATTTATGATGTCAATCCTACCTTAGATGAGCCTGGCTGGAAAGCTATGTGGGCTAATATTAAAGCGCAGAAAAATTTAGTCATTGAGACTTTTCACTCCAATAAAGAAGGAGAGACCATTCCTGTTGAGGTATATGTCAACCATTTAGTTTTTGAAGAAAAAGAATATATATGTACTTCATTACGAGATTTAAGAGAGCGTTTTAAGAAGACACAACCACAGCGTTTAGCACAATTTACTTTAGAAAATAATCCTATAATGGTTTATTGGATAGAAAAAACTGGTAAAGTGTTTTATGCTAATAAAATAGCTCGGGAGACGCTGGGGTATACCAAAGAAGAAATTACCAAGAAACATATCATGGAGTTGACAGGATCATATCCTGATATTAAAATGTGGAATGCGCGATGGCGCATTATGAAAGAGGAAAATAATAAAGCGTACGAGGGTAGTAATATTACAAAGTCAGGTAGAAAATTTCCTGTTGAAATTCGCCGCCATTATATTAATTATGAAGGTAAAGAGCTGATTTGTGTTTTTGTGTCTGATATTTCAGAACGAAAAAAGCAAGAAAAAGCATTGCAAGATACGTTAAACGAGACTATTTCGCAAAGTTCTAATCTAACTAAGGAAGTAACAACACTACGTCGAGAGATGAAAACAACAAGCGGATTAAGTTCAATTATCACAAATAGTGATAAATATTTGCGTGTTTTGACTCAAGTTCGGCGTGTTGCAGAAACTCAAGCTACTGTTTTAATTACAGGCGAGACAGGCACAGGAAAAGAATTACTTGCTAAAGCTGTACACGAGTTAAGCGAACGCAGTAATGAGCCATTGATTAAAGTAAATGCTGCTGTTATCCCCGAAAATTTATTTGAAAGTGAGCTTTTTGGACATGAAAAAGGTGCGTTTACAGGAGCTGTACAATCGCGAGAAGGTAGATTTGAGGCAGCTGACGGAGGCACTATTTTCTTAGATGAAATAGGAGAGATGCCTGTTGATTTACAAGCCAAACTACTACGTGTCCTCCAAGAGGGCGAATTTGAGCGTGTCGGTGGTAGTAAAACCATCAAAGTCAATGTACGCGTCGTAGCAGCTACCAATCGAAATTTGGAAGAAATGGTAGGAGAGGGGAAATTTAGAGAAGATTTGTACTACCGTTTAAATGTTTTTCCTGTGCATAATTTGCCTTTACGCGAACGAAAAGAAGATATTCCACTTCTTATTGATTTCTTTTTGAAAAAATACGCACGTAAAGTCGGTAAAAATGTCAAAGAAGTTCCTAAAGCAAGTCTAAATGAGTTGATGAAATATGAATTTCCAGGAAATGTGCGCGAATTAGAAAATATGGTCGAGCGCGCTCTGATTTTATCTTCTACTGAATACCTGAACTTGGACACAATTCTGAAATCAGGTATAATGAAGAAAAAGAAACGTAGTGGTAAATTTCAAACTCTTGATGAAATGCAACGCACATACATTATCAAAGCTATTAAGCGTTGTAATGGAAGGATATCAGGTAAAGATGGCGCAGCTATCATCTTAGGATTAAATGATAAAACCTTATATTCACGCATCAAAAAGCTTGGTATAAAAAAGACTGAGTATTTAGCTTAGGAACGCTGAAAAAATAACTTATAACATTTGACAGGATAATTTCCCCTCATTTTGCACTTGAAATCAGTCAAAGTATCAACAATTATCCCTCTTTCAAGCCCAAACTGAGAAAAAATTCTCTCTGTCAAACCTTTATAAATTATTCTTTCAGCGCTCCTTAGAATCTTGGTTCTTTTATCAAAAAGACGAGCTGTTAAGTAAGCCAGAAAAACACAAATGTTGTTTTTCTGGCTTTTTTAATGAAAAAAGCCTCTTGCAAACGCAAGAGGCTTCGGATAAAGTCAGGTGAATTTTCATAACATCGGGTAAATATATTTTTTAACAGTCGAAAAAAGTAGAGTTTAGTGTCTTAGTTTGGCTATCAAGGCTTTGGTTAGTCGGGCTTTCATAACATCGGGTAAATATATTTTTTAACAGTCGAAAAAAGTAGAGTTTAGGGTCTTAGTTTGGCTATCAAGGCTTTGGTTAGTCGGGATTTCATAACATCGGGTGAATACATTTTTTAACAGTCGAAAAAAGT
>CAZQTE010000600.1:0-3033 GCA_964595615.1 uncultured Saprospiraceae bacterium | reverse complement strand
TCAAAGTCACCTTGTGAGTAAAAGGTATGCATCAGTCGTTTTCACCCACTACCAATAATTTAACTGTTTTAGTGTTAAAATTGAATTATGAAAGTAAAACACCACAACAAAAAAATATGGACAATTGAAAACTTCTTGACTAAAGAAGAATGTGATAACTTGCTGCTATTCAGCGAGCAAAAAGGATATGAGGAAGCAAAAGTTAATCTGTCCAGTGGAGCGAAAATGATGAAGGGATTAAGGAATAATTACCGTTTGATGTATCAAGACCAAAAATTGGCGGATAAGTATTGGGGTATTCTCAAAGATTATTGCCCTGCAAAAATTCAAGAAAATGAAGCTGTTGGATTGAATGAACAGTTTAGATTTTACAAGTACGAATCAAGTCAACGATTTAAGAGACATATCGATGGGCGATTTAAACGCAATGACAATGAGGAAAGTAGGATTACTTTTATGATTTATTTGAATGAAGATTTTGCAGGAGGAGAGACTAAATTTGATGATGTGACTATAAAACCTGAAATTGGAACCGCATTGTGTTTCATACATGAACAAAAACATGAAGGCTGTCCTGTAACAGAAGGTGTGAAATACGTACTAAGAACGGATGTGATGTATCGAAAGTGAAAAACAAATTTGTTAAAAAAATAACCATAAAATCATGCAACAACTAAAGAAAATCGCCCTCTTAATTTTCGCCCTGATATTAAGCTTAAACGCCAACAGCCAAAGCTACACAGGCAAACAAAAAGACATCCAACAAATCTTAAAAAACATCGAAGCATTCTCCCAAGCCTACATGAATGGCGAAGCTGAAACAATTGCAAATGCCTACACCACAGATGGTAAAATTTTTCCTAATAGAAGGGAAATAATCGAAGGAACAAAAGATCTACAAGGCTATTGGACTTTGCCCGAAAATATTAAAGTTTTACACCACAAAATCACGCCTTTAGAAATCAACATCGTCAAAAAAACGGCTTATGATTATGGTTATTATGAAGGAAAAACGCAGTTAGCGGACGGTTCGGTTTCAGAGTGGAAAGGGAAGTATGTGATAGTTTGGAAAAAAGTAGGGAAGGAGTGGAAGATTTATTTGGATGCTTGGAATAGTTTACCAGAGGTGAGGAATTGATAGACTTTCGTCGATAAAAATCCTTTTTTCTATCTAAAATCATACTTGCTGCTTTCGTAAAGTCGGTACTTTTAGAATTTGATAATAAATTCAACAAAAACGCACCTCATGAAAGCAGCAATCAGAAGAAAATACGGAGACCACACCAATATTACCGTAGAAGAATACCCAACACCAAAACCAAAGAAAAACGAAGTATTAGTCAAAGTACACGCGACAACAGTGAATCGAACGGACTGCGGCGTTTTGACAGGTTTACCTTATATTTTCCGCTTATTTGTAGGAGTGCCAGGTCCCAAAACACCTGTTTTAGGGACTGATTTTGCGGGACAAGTTGAAGCAATAGGTAAGGATGTCAAAGATTTTAAAATTGGGGATAGAGTTTTTGGATTTCATGATGAAGGATTGCCTACGCAGGCGGAATATATTGCTTATCCAGAAAGTGGAAATATCCTAATTATGCCTGATAATGTTAGTTATGTGGAAGCTGCTGCGAGTTTAGAAGGACCACATTATGCTCTCAATTTTATCAATAAAATCAAATTAAACCCAGACCACAAAGTGCTTTTAAATGGTGCTACAGGTGGCATAGGTTCGGCAGCATTACAACTATTAAAGAATAGAAATATTTACGTGACAGCGGTATGTAATACCAAAAATATAGACCTAATCAAATCGCTCGGTGCGGATAAAATTTATGATTACGAAAAAGAGGATTTTACTAAGGATACCGAGAAGTATGATTTTGTATGTGATGCCGTTGGTAAGAGTTCTTTTGGTATTTGCAAACCACTAATGAAAGAAAAAGGGATTTATATTTCCTCTGAATTAGGACCTCGCAATGAGAACCCATTTTTAGCTTTGGCTGCGCCCTTTATGAGAGGGAAGAAGGTGATTTTTCCTATTCCTCAAAATGTTAAGAATAGTATCGCTCACATGAAAAAACTACTGTCAGAAGGAAAATATAAACCCGTTATCGACCGTGAATACGCTTTAGATGATATCGCTGATGCTTATGAATATGTAGCTCAGGGATTGAAGACTGGGAATGTGGTGGTGAGGATTCAGTGAAGAATTTAATAAACGGATTTACACTTCCAGTCATTTTGATGAAAGAAGATTAATTTTCACTTTATTTAAATTATCATATGAAAAGGTCTATTGATTTTTCGTAAAATTGTATCTGCTAATTTCTGATAAAACAAAAATATCTTGAACGAATATATCAACACCCTAAAAGTCGAATTTGCCATCCACGCAAATCCCGAAGTTGCCACCAAGCAAAAAGCATACATGCGCAATCAATTCGATTTTTTTGGCTTAAAAGCAGGGGAGAGGCGCGATATTCAAAAACCATTTTTTATCAAAGAATACCTGCCGCCGAAGGAAGACGTAGATAAATTGGTGAAAAAACTGTGGACTCAGCCAGAACGAGAATTTCACCATTTCGCTCAAGAACTCGCTTTTAAATACATCAAAAAATTAGATAAAAAAGATATTCAACTCTTTGAATACATGATAACTCACAAATCTTGGTGGGACACAGTAGACTATATTGCGACAAAATTGGTGGGTGGATATATGAAGAAATTTCCCGAAGAAACCGAAAAATGTGTGAAACGTTGGTTAGCATCTGGTAATATTTGGCTGCAAAGAACTGCCTTGATATTTCAATTAAAATACAAAGAAGACTTAGACTCAGATTTAATGGCGTCAACTATCAATGCGCTATTAGGCTCAAAAGAATTTTTTATCAATAAAGCCATCGGCTGGGTACTCCGCGAATACAGCCGAACAGACCCCGAATGGGTACAAGATTTTGTAGAAAAAACCCCTAAATTACATGGATTGAGTAGGAGAGAGGCTTTGCGCTTGATGATTGATTAATAGTTATT
>CAZQTE010000599.1:0-3045 GCA_964595615.1 uncultured Saprospiraceae bacterium | reverse complement strand
CTAATTTTGTTATTAGGAAATCTAACATCTAAAATCTTTCGTCCAAAGTCTAATACTATATATCAGCCAGAATAACTAATAACATAATAACCAGTAACTAATAACCAACCTACTGATTATCGCGCCATTCATATACCCATTTCGCCTGAATTTGCTCCAAATGTCCTTCATTAGAGTCTTCGCGCTTTCCTTCGAAAGTATCAATCTCCAAAATCCAGTCTAGCAATTCAGTAAAACGAATGCGGTAAATTTTTGACTCTGTGAAATCATCACCAAAACGGTCATATAATTTCATTGCTATATCTTCATGGTCCGCCCAGTTAATCGGGAGGTCTAAATCTTCAAATGCCATAGAAAAGGTTCTAAAAGTTGTAAAGTTGTAAGAGTTATAAAACACCTTACTTTGTTAAAATATTGGTTTTCGCCCTCAAACGAAATGCCCGTCCACCGTGTTTAATGCTCGTGTCCGATGATTTTTGATTGGTCTGGAATTAGGATTTCGATTTCCGCATTTTCATCGGTAATAATACATTGACAAGCTAGACGACTCTCCAAGCGTGGATTAATCGCACGGTCAATAAAATCCTCCTCTCTATCACTAATTTCTGCCAAAGCATCCTCGCCTTTTTCCACATAAACGTGGCAAGTACTGCAAGCACAAACGCACCCACAATTATGATTTAAATGCACGTGCGCATCTTCAGTCACCTCTTGTATGCTGAAACCTTTCTCCGCTTCGACCGTCTTAGGTTCGATGTTTTTATCTTCGAAGGTGAATGTAATTTTTGCCATTTACAAAAAACTAAAATTAAAAAAAGTCAACTACAAATTAGTTGAACATGAATAAACCCGTGTGAAATACCGGGAAAAAACGCAAAAGTAAGCTTTCACTCTTTACTAAACAACTAAGCAACATAATGGTTTTCGCAATCTTCGGAACTAAAAGCTCAGAATCGATGTTTAATAAGTAAATAAACAAGAAAATGAATTACGACAAACTACATAAGGAAGTAAAATATCGCACCGCCCGCAGTGGAGGGTCAGGCGGACAACATGTCAATAAAGTAGAAACGAAGGTTGAACTCTTATTTGATTTTGCGGAGTCAGAAGTACTGAACGAAGCTCAAATCGCGATGGTAATGGAGAAGTTATCTAGCCGCATCAATAAAAAAGGACAACTCAGTGTTGTAAGTCAAGAAAAACGTACTCAGATATTAAACAAAGCACAAGTTTGGAAGAAGTTTATCAAGATATTAGAAGCTGCCATCACACCACAGAAAAAGCGTAGATATAGACCAATAAAAGCCAATAAAAAGGTTCGTTTGGAAGCAAAAAAGCGTAATTCTGATAAGAAGGCTTTTCGTAAGAAAATCATTTTGTAAAACAAATTTTGCTCATTACCAGCCTCAAAGACTCTTAATATTAAAAAATATCCTACTTCTTTTTCTTTTTCCTATCGATTCATCTCCTACAATCCCGCTTTTTTCCTAAATTGCACTAGATTCATTCGAGAACTACAACAATCAAACTTCGCCTTCCTGTTATGTCAAAACATTCTTTGCCTGAAAAGGAAAATGAACAATATTTGCACGAACACCTTACAGAAGATTCGATTCGCCATGTAGCCTTGCGTTTTTTAAAGACATACTACAAGTATCGTCCACGTCAAGGAGAAACAACTGCTGGTAAAAATCTGACCACTAAGTCCGGTCTGGTAGTGGACGGCTATTTGAGTTTTCAGACGGATGAAGACAAACCATTCTTAGCCACCTTAGAAGCCTCTTCTTACTCAAAGCGAGGCGAAGTTAAATATACCAAACAAACAAGAATTTTATTTTGGGATGCCCTAGCATTCGGGAGTTTGGCGGGACTTTTACTTTTCAGTTATGGCTATGCCTATAATCATTTCACAATCAATCAATTAGGACTTTTTGGTAGTTTCGGTATTCTTTTCGGGACAATGTTGTTGGTCTTTTGTATTGTTCATTTAATCGCTAAAGGTTTTTCTCGTTATCGATATATCTATGCTGTTGAACAATTCAAACGCTACTCAGCGGACGAGCAATGGATTGCCATCGGTGAAGATGTATTTCCTGCTACAGCAGATAAACACATGACAGAATTAAAAAACCAGTGTGTCTATAATGGATTTGGTTTGGTCATGGTCAATAAGGATTTTGAACCAACTTTAATGATTACGCCTGCTCGAAAAGCAGTTATCAAGGGTAGAAAACAAATATTTAAAGTCTTCTCTGACAATCGTTTACGTAAAGCAATGCGTAAAACACCCTTAGAAAAAGTTTGGACAAAAATTAAGGACGGATTTGGAAAATTACGGTCTAAATCTCCGCTCAGGTCGGCAGACTTGATGCGTTATCAACGTAAATTTTGGAAGCAAGCTGCAGTTGTTTTAATTTGTTTTGGGCTCTTAGGAGGCATCATGTACCGCGAATTAGAAGAGGCAGATATTGTACATGTCGATAATAAAATCTATCAGGATGAAATGGCTAAAGTAACCATTAATAGTCGTCCAGAGACAGATAAATATATTATAGATACTGCCGCACTTCGCCAACCTACACAAACAGAAATAGACCTTTATAATCAGCAGTTAGCAGATTTACAGGATGATGAAATAGTTGAAAAAGGCAAAAAAATTGAAACCGTAGATTATCAAGCAAAGAGATTGCTGAAAAAAGATATTAAAAAGACAGAGGAAGTGATGGTTTACTACCGTGGCGAATTTATTTACTACGATTGTACGCGCTTTTTTGGTTTTTCAGGTCAAAAATATGTTGTGACTGACGGTATCTATGGCAATCTTGATATCGCAAAAAAACGTATCCGACAGCTCGCCAAAATTGGTATCAATTCCAATGCTTTTTGGGTAGGTTGCTTTGATAAAGCGCAAGGTTATGTGATTTACTATGACCAGATTTATAATGAAAAAAGCACCGCTGAACGCGCCGCTAGAGCTTTTTGGGTGCAATTTGAGCAAGAAAAATTGAGGAGAGGGAAAGTTGGAATTATGGTTTTAGAGAGATA
>CAZQTE010000598.1:0-3078 GCA_964595615.1 uncultured Saprospiraceae bacterium | reverse complement strand
TAACAACTATAAAACTCTATAACTTTATTGGACTTTGGACAAAAGATATTAGACTATAAATGTTAGACTATCCAAGCGAAAAATCAATCTTTCGACTTTTTAAAATATTGATAATCAACAAAATACGCATTGCATTAATCTTACTATTCAGTAATCTAACATCTAAAATCTTTCGTCCAAAGTCTAATAACTTTATATCTCCTAAAAAGAAGCGGCAACTCTCAATCCTCCTCGTTTTCCATCCGATTTAGCATCGCTTCTCTTCAACAATAAAAATTCTTTTGTTATCAAATAATCTAGTGGCCATATTCTGATATTGGTATTTTTCAATGGTCCAATTTTATTCAAAATACAGTGACTCTTACGAAAATCGACTTCTAATCCAGCCTTACGCACTAAAGGAATTAGCTTTTTGTGCGTCAAATGGTTTAGTCCATGATAAGAGTCCAATAATGTACTTTCTTCTTCACCAACTAGAGTTAGATTATTGCGTTCAATCATTGGCAATAAAATAGAGTCTGGTAAGAATTGACACCAAGGAATATTCGTCACGTGCTGTACGTGTGATGCGTATGGGCTTTTCCATGGTGGATAAGTAATAAATACGCGTCCTGTCTCGCTTACACTATCAGCTAATTGCTGTAAGATTGGTTCTAAAATAGGATAAGCGATATGTTCAGCAACATCATTTAGGAAAATATAATCATACTTTTCCGTCAATGGTTTTTCGAGTACATTTCTTACTTCGAAATTTACATTGCTGATATTGTGTTTTTTCTTTACAGCGTCTGCAATGGTAACATGGTGTGCATCAATATCGATACCATGTACTTCACAGTCCCAATTGGTAGCGTACCAGAGGCTCATTCCTCCCATACCACTTCCAAAATCAAGAATTTTTTTGCCTGTAAGGTCAAACTTTTCTTTAATAAGTTTTTTGTCTACGTGTAAATGGGGTGCGCGGTTATTCATGAAGTTATCTTCAGAGTACCTAATCCCATCTTTAAATTGTTCGTCCGTCATAATACGTGCAGAGAATTTGGTTACTGTGTAAAAAAGGATGATTTTTCACACGATAAAATCGTTATCTTAATTACAAGAACTTAGAATTTGAGTTACAAATCTTTTTAAATCAGTAAAATAATTAGTCTTATTTTATTTCAAAGTGTTTCGTAGCTCAATCGTTCCTAATCTAAGATTGATTAGTTAACAAATTGGGAGTTGTTTTGAACAAAATTTCAGACACTGAAGGGGATATGTCGTCTGAAGGGGGATGTCTTTTGCTAAAAAATTTCCCAGGAAATTAATTAGTTTTTAAATAGCTGCTTCAAAAATACGAAGCCAATAAAGGCTTTTAAAATTGTGTGTAATTGTCCGAAATATGTTAACATTTGTTGAAAGCTCTATATTAAGGAACACGACAGAAATAGATTTACATTCTTGGGAAAGAAATTTTGTTTCTCATTTGGGCTTTAAAAACCGCATATAGCCGAGCTACATAAGGCTTTTTAAAGTGCAAATGAGGAGCAAAAGGTCTTGTCAAGAATGTCAATTTATTTTTGACGCGTTCCTAAATCTTAGAACTTTCTAATTCTTCATTGCCTCCACCCAGTTTTTTTTTCACCATATTCCATATTTGACCATAAAAATCAAACATGTAGTGAAAAACTCTGTAAGCTTTAACATCAAGCATTTTGTGAAGAAGATACTGCATACCTACAAAGGCAATTAAATAAGTTACCAATGTGCCATAAGCAGCTCCTACAATACCAAAATACGAAATAAAAATAAAATTCAAAACTATATTTAACACTGCGCCGCCGAGAGTAAACCAAAAATTGATTTTCGGTTTTCCAATACTATCTAATACCGTCCCAAACTGAACTGCGAAGGGAATGAATAGACCGTATAATATCGTTAAACGCAATAAATATGCAGAGTCTAAGTACTTCTCGCCTGCCACTATCCAAATTATCCATTCTGCGAAAATTAGTACGAATATAATGCCTGGTATCAATAAAGCAAAGATAGCTCCTACAGCTTTCTCATACAACTCTTTAATGACAGTTTTCCCCTCCTGCATACGTCTTGCAGACTGCGGAAATAGTATGGATGCCATACTAAATGTTGGGATTTCTGCCATATTCGTCACTTTGATAGCCGCTTCGTAAGCTGTTACAGCAGCCGGAGAAAGTAAAACTGCTAGCATAAACTTATCAATGCTTTTATAAACCATAGTACTCAAATTAGTCCCCATGACAAATTTTCCGTACCTAAATAGCTCCTTTACCCATTCCCAATCTATTACTTTGTCAAAACGGATGTATGGTTTTGCAAAATAATATGCGATAGATGAAGCTACAACGGCTGTTAATACCTGCACTTTTACTAAGGTTATTAAATCCAATCCATTGCCCCATAGGAAGACTACTAGCATGTAGAAAAATAGTAATCCTTGACGGATAAAATCACTCCAAAACATGCCTTTAAAATCCAAATTTGCCTGTGCCATAAAATTAGACTGGAAAAATGGAATGAGAAGTACTGTCGTTAAACAATATATTCTCAGCATTGTAGTCAATTCTGGACTTTGTAAAGATTCTAAAGCTCCAATAGGTCCAGACAAAGCCAATAAGGCTAAGACCATGACTATGGTAACAATAGCATTTAAGATTAAAGAAGCTGTTGAAATCTTCGCATAATCTGCTTCTTCACAATTAGACAAATACTTGATTAAAGCATTTTGCTGTAGCCCAATACGTCCAACCTCTAATATGGATACTCCTGTCAGGAATAAAAACCATATTCCAGCAGCGTCTTTATTGTCTCCAAAGCTACGAAATACAATAGGCACCATTCCTAGTCCAAACAATTGAACTCCAAATCGTTGCAAAAGTGTAAACATCCCAGATGTCAACCAATATTTTCTTTCTGCTGCTGCGCTGCTCATTTTCTAAAGATTATGAGCTTAAGAAGTTCTGGGTTGTAAGGTTTCTTCTTAAACTTTTATATTTTTTCAAAAACCTAAGTAAAAGAAATTCAATAACTTGAGCCATTATACTTGTTCTTTTTCCTTCT
>CAZQTE010000597.1:0-3086 GCA_964595615.1 uncultured Saprospiraceae bacterium | reverse complement strand
TTGAACGCAAACCTTCTGTAGCGGGTTTGTAAAAAGACCTAAAATATCTCTATGATGTAATCCAAATTTAATTTGCCATTCAATAACTGAACAAAACGAGCATTCTTCATCAAGAGTGCTCGTTTTTTTTGCGCGGCACTTCATTATAATCATCAGATACTCTTCTCATGTTTCGGAAAAAAAATAATAAAAAATTCATACAATGACGTGATTTTGAATAAACGTTTAACAAATTAACGTACTTTTGCGGCGAAATTTGACACCTGAATGTATTTTGAAAAATAATTTTTATCAAGATACCAGTAAATGCAAATGATTTGGTGAGTTTGTCTCAAACCCAAATCACTACAAAATTAAAAAATGAAAAAGCACAATTTTTTTGCCGGTCCGGCAATCTTACCCGCACCCGTTTTAAAAGAAGCTGCTAAAGCAGTAAAAGAATTTGACGGAATGGGATTGAGTATTTTGGAAATTTCTCACCGCAGCAAAAATTTCTCGGCAGTGATGGATGAGGCTGTTAGCTTGGTGAAAGAATTACTGGGCTTAGATGACAAGTGGGAAGTTTTGTTCCTAACTGGTGGTGCGAGTTCTCAGTTTTATATGACTGCTATGAACCTTTTGCCACAAGGTGAAAAAGTTGCTTATTTAGATACAGGTACATGGTCAACGAAGGCTATTAAAGAAGCAAAACTTTTTGGAGAGGTAGTTGAAGCGGGTTCTTCAAAGGACAAAAACTTTAATTATATTCCTAAGATTAAAGTACCGAAAGATGCAACTTACCTGCACATGACGAGTAACAATACCATTTTCGGTACTCAAATTCAACGTTTCCCGAATGTAGATATGCCTATCGTTTGTGATATGTCTTCTGATATTTTTAGTCGTCCATTAGACATAGAAAAATTCGGTTTAATCTACGCAGGAGCGCAGAAAAACCTAGGACCTGCAGGTACCACCTTGGTCATGGTGCGTAAAGATTTATTGGGTAAAGTAGAGCGTGAAATTCCAACAATGTTGAATTATAATACGCACATTGCTAAAAATTCTTCTTTCAATACACCTCCTGCATATCCAATTTACGTATGTATGTTGACTTTACGCTGGATTAAATCAAACGGTGGAGTGGAAGCAATGCAACGTAAAAACAAATCAAAAGCAAAATTACTTTACGGTGAAATCGACCGTAACTCAATGTTTGTTGGTTTTACAGAGAAAAAAGACCGTTCATTAATGAATGTAACTTTCAATATGGCGGCTGGACATGAGGACAAAGCTGAGGCTTTTATTGCCGCTTGTGAGGCTGCAGGGTGTATGGGGGTAAAAGGACACCGCTCAGTAGGTGGTTTCCGTGCTTCTATTTACAACGCTATGCCGCGTAATAGTGTGAAGGTCTTGGTGGGTGTAATGGCGGAATTTGAGAAAAAACACGCTTAATAAATATAAAATATGAAGTATGAAATATGAATGCATTACGCAACATATTTCATATTTCATATTTTATACTTCATATTTCATATTTAGATTATGAAACAGCCCTTCTGGAAACGTTGGCTTTCTTATCTTTTCGAATTTCATATCGAAAGTGCTCCTTCTGAGTACAATCCTCATCTTTACGTTTCTCTTTCCAAAGGTCGCTATCAACTCTCTACTGAAAATGCGATTTACTCTTTTGGTGATTTATATGATAATTTTGTCAAAGCATTTTTGCGTCTGGATTTGGATAAATTGCCAGGTAATAATGTCTTGATTTTGGGTTTTGGACTGGGTAGTATTCCAATTATTTTAGAGAAGAAATTTGGTAAAAAATATGATTATGTCGCGGTAGAATTGGACGGAGAAGTCTTATATCTTGCGGATAAATATACCATGCCTGACATAAAGTCTAATATTCAATTTGTTGAAGCAGATGCTTTTGCTTTTACTCATTTTTGTCAAGAAAAATTTGACTTGATTTGTATGGATGTTTTTGCTGATGACATCGTGCCTCCTGATTGTGAAACCTCTGATTTTACGGATAGATTAAAAGAATTACTTAATCCAAATGGGGTTTTACTCTATAATCGCCTTGCACTTTCTGACCGCGATAAAAAGGAATCTAAGCACTTTTTTGAGACCGAATTTGTCAAGACCTTTCCAAATGGATATGCGCTTGATGTAAATGGTAATTGGATACTGGTGAATGAAAAACGATTTGTGATGTAAAACTGTGAAATATTAAAATTTGTAAGATTTAAAATATTGTCTATTTTGTGGTGTTATAAAATTAATTAAAAAAAACACCATGCTGAAAAATCTCCTGTCTTTCCTTCTCTTATTTTCATATCTTATTTCAAATGCTCAAGTTGAACATAGTTCTAAAGCAATAGTCATGACTGTTGGTCTAGAAAATTATCGACAATTATTCAGCAGATCAGAAGAAAACAACTTCAATATAGGAGGTCCTGTTTTGTTTAAATTTCAGGATGGGTATGCGCGAAATGTAGTAATTGCTTACGGCAGCAAGAAATTGTTGGATAATGATGATTATCACGCTTGGAGTATTTTTGGTTCAGGCAGCAGTTGGGAGAGAAATGACGTTTTTAATATAGAAGATAGCTTAGGTAATGTCATAGACCAAGCGCGCATTTTTGCAGGTCTTGTAAATAGTTTTACGGTTGGATTGCGTTACACCTATGGTCTAGCATTGACACACAATGAAAATTTAAACTTTCTGGTTGGATTTCGTGGAGAACTGCATGAAAGATATTATTCTGCACCCGCAACGGAGGGAGTAGGTTTTGATATTAGCGCAAATAAATTTTCTTTCCGTACTTTTGCTGTACCTGAAATGCAGTATATTGTTCCAAATAAGCCATATATTCTTTCTTTGAGTATGGTTTTGCCTGTTTCTGCATTTGGTTTTGATTCACAGAATGTTAAAAACCCCGCTTTAACAGAAAGACAGCAGAAAAATGGAGGTGCATTCCTAGATCTTTTTGGGTTTAATGAGACGATTTTTGAGTTGTCATTTGGCTTTTTTTTGAAATCTTAGTACACTGTAACAAAAATTTATTAATATTCCTCCAAGGGGTTTCAATCCCTTGTAT
>CAZQTE010000596.1:0-3087 GCA_964595615.1 uncultured Saprospiraceae bacterium | reverse complement strand
CCAACATTAGCGCGTGCAGATTTTGAAGTTTCTGCAAATGTATTTGGCATTCATCCACAACCATGTCGCTCGACGGATTTCCTTTTCCCTGCGACTATTATGGACAATTGCAACGATATTACTTCTATTCAAATCTTTACGCCAATTGGCGAAGCAAATTATATCAATGGAAATAATGGCGCAAATGGAGGTCAAATTCCAGCACCAGGATTAGAAATTGGTTTCCACACTATCACGTATACAGCAACTGACGTATGTGGAAATACAGGCAGTATCGACGTGACGATAGAAGTAAAAGATATTCAAAGTCCAACACCAGTTTGTGACCAATTGACTACGACGGTATTAGGTTCAAATGGCTTATCTACTGTGAATGCGACGACTTTTGATGACGGAAGTAATGATAATTGTGGAATTGATGTCATGGACGTACGTCGCATGAATGACCCTTGTAATATTACTGGAAATACGACATTCGGACCAAGTGTAACTTTCTGTTGTGCAGATGTAGCTCAGAGTCCAATTACTGTAGAGTTCCGTGTAATTGATTACTTCGGTAATGCGAATACATGTATGGTACAAGTTCTCGTAGAGGATAATACTTCTCCAAGTTTGACCTTCTGTCCAACAAATCAGACGATTACCTGTGAGGTTTATTCTGAAAATATTTTACCACAACTTGACCTCAATAATGATTCTGTCTTAGATCAATTTGGAATGGCAACTTATACAGATGCATGTATTCCTACGATAACGACAAGTTATACTGAAAATGTAAATAACTGTGGTGTAGGTACAATAATCAGAACTTTTAATGCAACTGATGCATTTGGAAATACTGGACCTCAGTGTTCTCAGGCGATTTCGGTAACACATGTTAGTGACTTTGTAGTAGAGTTTCCAGCAGATATGGATTTTGTTTGTGAAGTCGGACAAAACCCTCAGACAGACGGAGACTTTGGTCAGCCAACAATATTCTTTGATGATTGTGAAATGGTGGCTGTCTCTCAAGATGACCAAGTGTTTACCGTCGAAGATGATGCTTGCTATGCAATTTATAGAACATGGACAGCGATTAACTGGTGTGTATTTGAAGACTTTGGTTTTGATGCAGTTTCCGAAAGTCCGGAGATAGATTTACCAGGAGGAAGTCTTGATACAGATAATGATAAAGATAATCGTACATACCAAGATGGTTTGAATATCGGAAACTTCCCGACTTCTTCCCCCGACGGATATATTCAACATACACAAATTATCAGAGTGACAGACAATGTTGCACCTGTGATTACGAATCCAGGTACACAAGATGTTTGTATTACTGAAAATGATTGTATGACAACAGTGAATTTGCCTGAAGGAATGGCAACAGATTGTAGTCCAAATATTACATTCACTGCGACAAGTGACCTTGGTGTCGGTTTTGGTCCATTTATCAATGTGGCGGCAGGTACTTACGATGTAGTTTATACGGCAGCGGATAATTGTGGAAATGTTTCTTCAATTGAATTTCAAGTTGTGGTGACAGATTGTAAAGCGCCAACTCCTTATTGTGTAGGTGGTTTGGTCGTCGAATTAAGTCCAATTGACACCGACGGAGATGGTGATCCAGATGCAGGCGAAGTAGAATTGTGGGCGAGTGACTTTGACGCTGGTAGTTTTGATAATTGTTCAGACGTGCAAGTTTCATTCACTTCAAATGTGAATATTACCAATCGTTTATATACCTGTGATAGTATCGGTACACGTCCAGTTTACTTGTGGATTACAGATGAGGAAGGCAATCAAGATGTTTGTTTGACAACGGTTTTAATTGAAAGTGTGGACAATGTATGTGGTGAAGCCAATCCTTCCATTGCAGGCTTTATTCAACGTGAAGATGGAGAAGGTGTTTTGTTATCAGAAGTCATGATTAGTGGTAATGGTAGCAATATGGATATGTCAAATGACGAAGGATTTTTTGAAGTAGAAGATTTGGAAGTTGGTTATGATTATACTGTCGTTCCTTCTAAAAATGATGACCATGATTTGGGCGTTTCGACGATTGATTTAGTATTTATTCGTCGTCATATCTTGAATGAAGAATTGTTAGATAGTCCTTACAAAATCATTGCCGCAGATGCGAACAATAATCAGAATGTAACAACTGCAGATATTGTTGAAATCAAACGTTTGATTTTGACAACAATCACTGAGTATACCAACAATACTTCTTGGCGATTTGTCGATAAGTATTTTGAATTCGAAAATCCATTGAATCCTTGGCAGACGGATATTCCTGAATTTCATTCATATAACAATCTAGAAGCACCAGTATATGCTGCGGATTTTGTAGGTATTAAGATTGGAGACGTCAATAATTCTGCTATTGTCAACTTTACAGGAGACGATGCTGATGAGCGGACTGGAGAAACTTTAGCTCTTGTTGCTGATGACCGTAAGGTGAAAGCTGGAGAGACTTTTACAGTGCCTATATCTTTATCTGAAGATGCAGATATTTTGGGAATGCAATGGACATTAGATTTTGACCAAAACGCATTAGAATTTGTTGAAATACAAGCTGATAAATACTTGGAGAATACAGACTTCGGACTATCTTTGTTGTCGTTAGGAGCCATAAATCATAGTTTCGTCAACAAAACAGGCACGAAATTAGATAAAGAGAGTTTGTTATTCAATTTAACATTCACAGCCCAAGAAGATGGACTATTAAGTGAGTGGTTAAGTATTGGTTCAACACACTTGAATTCAGAAGCTTACTTGTCAAAAACAGAGTTTGCTGAAGTCATTTTAGATTTCAATAATACATACAAAACTGACAATCAGGACGCGACAATTTTATTTCAAAATAGTCCAAATCCATTCAGAGACGGCACAGAAATTGCCTTCTATTTACCGCAAACAGAGAGAGTAACTTTAATCATTTTTGATACAACAGGTAAAGAGTTGTGGAGACAAAACAGTGAATTCACTGCGGGTAGAAATGCTGTACAATTAACTGATAGTCAATTAAATGCAACAGGAATTTTATATTACCGTATAGAAACTGGTGATGAAGTCTTGACGCGCAAAATGATTAAGTACTAA
>CAZQTE010000595.1:0-3092 GCA_964595615.1 uncultured Saprospiraceae bacterium | reverse complement strand
AAAAATTATACACTGTCCAAATGACGGAGTCATTATTTCGTCGTTACTTAAAACCAAGTGAGTTTTCTTTAAACTCGCACAGCAAGACAAAAATGAATAAACTTTGGCTTATATTTCAACGAGAATTTTTGGTTAGGGTAAAGAAACGCAGCTTTATTTTAACAACATTATTAACCCCTTTTGCATTCGCTCTCATCATGATAGTTCCGCCGATGATTGGGAAAATGGGAGATAACGGTATGAAACGCTTAGCTGTCTTAGACGAGTCTGGCGTAGTGATGCAGCGCGATAGCATGGGAAAGGTTGTTGCACCAATTGCAGACACAAAAAATCTAACTTTCAAGCCTGTTGAGACGAAACTTGCAGACTTACAAAAAAGCTATCAAAAAGATGGTTTTGACGGTATAGTTTATGTGCCAAAAGTGGCCAATAAAGATGCTGCTATCCGTATTCAGTACTTCTCCGAAGGACAATTATCTATGGGAGATAAGCGGACAATTGAGAAAAAAGTAGAAAAGAAATTTGAAGTAAAAAAGATACAAGATGCGGGATTTGAGGAGAAAATGATTGAACAATTTCAAGCAGATGTCGCCTTAAATCAAAAGCAAATCTATCTCGACGATGACGGAAATATTGTAGAAAAAGATAAGCAAAATGGCGCAGAAATCGCGACAGCAATGGGTTTCTTAATGGCATTTATCATCTACATTATTCTCATCGTTTATGGCATGCAAGTCATGCGCTCGGTGATGGAAGAGAAAATGAATCGAATAGTAGAAGTAGTCATTTCTTCCGTCAAACCCTTCCAATTAATGCTCGGAAAAATTCTTGGTGTTAGTGCTGTCGGTATTTTGCAGTTGTTAATTTGGGTTGGTTTAATCTTTGGAATTACTTTATTAGTCCCTCTATTTTTCGGTATTGATACCTCGCAAGCCCAAGGCATGAATGAGATGTCAGCTGCCGAACAAGAGACAATGATTGAGTATATGGACCAACTTATTACCAGTCTTTCTCAACAAAACTGGGGCTTCATTATTCCTGTTTTCTTGGTGTATTTCTTAGGAGGATACTTTATTTATGCAGCTTTATTTGCCGCAGTAGGTTCTGCGGTTGGTGATGATTTAGGGGAGAGTCAGAGTTTGACGATGCCGATTATGATACCTGTTATTTTGAGTATCTCCTTTATGCCAGCGGTGATTGACAATCCTGATGGACCACTTGCCTTTTGGTTGTCGATGATACCCTTCTTCTCACCGATTATTATGCCTGCGCGTCTGCCTTTTGAACCGCCACTTTGGGAAGTTTTGCTTTCGGGAGCAATTTTAATTGCGACAGCCTTCTTCTTTATTTGGTTAGCAGGTCGTATTTATCGCGTCGGAATTTTGATGTACGGAAAGAAAGTTACGTTTAAGGAATTGGGGAAATGGTTGTTTTATAAGGAATAAAAGGTGAGAGGTGCGAGGAGAGAGGTGAGAAGCGAGTTACGCTATTTTTCCTTTCCTTTCGTATTTCTCATTCGTAAGAAATTAAAATTTTAAAAAGAGCGGTGATTATTAGAGGAACCGAAGAGTCATTACTTTACCAATAACGGACTCTCACCTCTTGCCTGACACCTCTCTCCTAAAATAAAAAAATGCGCACAGTCATTCAAAGAGTTTCAGAAGCATCCGTCACTATTGAGGGAAAAGTAAAATCTGAAATTGGTATCGGTTTACTTATCCTTCTCGGTATCGAGCCAGAGGACAAAGAAGAAGACATTCAATGGCTTTGTAAGAAAATTGCGAATCTGCGGATTTTTGATGATGAAAATGGTGTAATGAACAAGTCTGTGCAAGATATTGACGGAAATATTATCGTTGTGAGTCAATTTACGCTTCATGCGAGTATCAAAAAGGGAAATCGTCCGTCTTATATACGAGCGGCAAAACCAGATATTGCAATTCCCCTATACGAACACTTTGTGCGACTATTGGGATTTGAAACGAAGAAGCCTATCCAAACAGGAGAATTTGGGGCAGATATGAAAGTTCGATTATTGAATGACGGGCCTGTTACAATTTTGATGGATAGTAAAGACCGTCAATAGTTGGAAGTTGGAAGTTGGTGGTTGGTGGTTGGTAGGCAAAGCGTCTCAGTATTTGCAGACTTTGCGCGAAAAATCAATAACAGAAGATTAAGAATTTAGTGAGAACTAAGGTTCTTGTGAATTTGTTTAGAAAAGTACATATATTTGAGGGAAGAATATTGGGATAAAGTCTTTAGAAGTCTAAAATCTAAGGTCTAATATCTAACATCTTATCTCTCATTCATTAAAACTAAACTAAAAATTACAGATGGCAAAAAATATGTTCAGCGGCGGCGGAAATCCCTTCTTAAATGAAGACAAAATGCGCGAAGCTGCTAAGGTGGAGACTCTTGACGGAGACTTCATCAAGGTTAAAGAAAAAATGACCGTACAAGGTGCGATTAACAAATCGTTCATTCTTGTAGGTATCATGATGGTTACAGCGCTTGTTGCTTATGCAATGCCAAGTACATTGTTCCTTTATGGTGGAATGTTTGGAGGCTTAGGCGTTCTTATCTTCGCTTCCTTTAAGAAACACTTGTCTCCAACTTTGGCGCCTTTATACGCGGCATTAGAGGGACTTTTTGTAGGAGCAGTTTCTGCAATGTATGCAGCGGCATTTGACGGTATTGTATTTAATGCAGCCTCTTTGACGATTGCACTTTTATTTGCAATGCTATTCATCTACAAAACTGAAATCATCAAAGTAACGAGCAAATTCCGTACAGGTGTCCTCATGGCAACTGGAGGAATTATGGTAGTTTACTTAATGAGCTGGATTTTGGGAATGTTTGGTATTCAAGTACCTTTCATTCATGAAACGGGTATGATGGGCATTGGCATTAGTGCTTTTGTTATCGTCATCGCTTGTATGAATTTACTACTTGACTTCGATAACTTCGAAAAAGGCGAGCAATTCGGCGCACCTAAATACTACGAATGGTACTCTGCAATGGGTTTATTGGTGACTTTGGTTTGGTTGTATGTGGAGTTGTTGCGTTTGTTGTCTAAGTTGGCGAGCGACTAA
>CAZQTE010000594.1:0-3097 GCA_964595615.1 uncultured Saprospiraceae bacterium | reverse complement strand
GAAAATTTCACCCCCTACACTGCCCCAAAATTCACCCCAGAAGAATCCGCTCAACGCGCTCAAGACCTCTACGATTACATGGATGAACGCCGCAGCGTCCGCGAATTCAGCGACCGTCCCGTCTCTCGAGAAATCATCGAAAACCTAATAAAAACAGCATCCTCAGCCCCGTCTGGCGCGCACAAACAGCCTTGGACATTTTGCGCGGTCAGCAGTCCTGAGATAAAAGCAAAAATCAGAGAAGCAGCCGAAAAAGAAGAATATGAAAACTACCATGGACGTATGTCTGAGGATTGGTTAGATGATTTAAAGCAGTTTGGGACAAATTGGAAGAAGGAATTCCTAACCATTTCCCCTTGGCTTATCGTTGTATTTAAAAAAGCCTATGATGTCAACGAAGACGGTAGCAAAGCGAAAAATTATTACGTGAATGAAAGCGTCGGTTTGGCAGCAGGTTTTCTCTTAGCAGCGATACACAATGCAGGATTGGTGAGTCTAACGCATACGCCTAGTCCAATGAATTTTCTCCAAAAAGTGTTAGACCGACCAGCGAATGAACGCCCATTTTTGTTGATACCTGTTGGTTATCCAGCAGATGATGCACAAGTACCAGTATTGGAGCGCAAGAGCTTAGAGGAAATGGCAGTCTTCTACTAATGTACCGGGAACTTTAGTTCCCAAGGTCAAAGTCAAATAAGTTATGAAAAGATTTTTAACACTCACCCTAAGCCTTCTATTTTTTACCTTAAATCTCAATGCTCAAAAAACAATCAGAGGGCAAGTGATTGATAATGAAACAGGCGAGTCTTTAATTGGTGTAAATATTATACAGCTTCAAACGGATAATGGAGTCGCAACGGATATCGATGGTAACTTTAAATTAGATGTAAAGTCTTTACCTTGCAAAATTCAAGTTTCGTACTTAGGTTATGCAACACAAGAAATAGAAGTCTTGAACGAAAGTGTGTTTGTAGAGGTAAAGTTGGAAGATTTAAAAGTATTACATTACGATACTTTTTACATCATCGTCCGCGCCAGCCCCATAAACGTCACCCTCCCCGTTCCATATCTAAAAATTCCCCGCGAATACTTAAAAAGAGACATCGACCTCTCCATTACTCCCGCCCTCAATCGCGTCCCCGGCGTACACATGCACTCTGGCGCGCTCAATACCAACCGCATCACCATGCGCGGTATCGGTAATCGTTCGCCATTTTCAACGACAAAAATCCGTGCTTACATAGATGATATTCCTCTGACTTCAGGTGACGGCGAAACCACAATAGAAGACATTGACCTCAGCCTAATCGACGAAGTAAAAGTCTGGAAAGGACCAACGGCGAGTATCTACGGCGCAGGTTTAGGTGGAATGATTCATTTACAAACTGTTAATCAAAGAAATGTTGGAAGCTCTTGGGCTTCGACTCAATTTACGGCGGGTTCTTACGGGTTATTACGTAATTCCACTACCGCAAATATTTCTACAAACTCAAAATACAACCTCCGTTTTAATTACAATAATACCCATCAAGACGGCTATCGTGACAATAATGAATACGACCGAAAAGGCTATTCTTTTTTAGGCAAATTGACACCAAATGAGAAAAATACAACAACAATTTTAGCGAACTATACGGATGTTAAAGCATTCATTCCCAGTTCATTAAATCGAGAAGACTACGAAAATAATCCACAAAATGCCGCTTTCACTTGGGGGCGTGTAAAAGGATTTGAAGATTATGGCAAACTGCTATTAGGATTGTCGCACCGTACGACTATAAATGAGAATTTAAGCAAGAAAAAAATTCATAATAAAACCTCTCTATTCGCGAGTTCGAGGAATAATTACGAGTCACGCCCATTCAATATTTTAGAGGAAGAAAGCCAGACTTTTGGTGCGCGGACAAGTTTTGATATTGTGGAAAATGGGAGAGAGTATGAGGCATTTCCTTTGTTCTCTATCGGTGCAGAATTTTTTAATGAAAACTATGATTGGCAGACTTTTCAGACGAATGATGGGGTACAAGGAAACCTCATAAGTGATAATGCTGAAAAGAGAATTTATTACAATGCATTCGCGCAATATTACAGCGAGTTGTTTGATGAAATTTACCTCCTCGCTGGCGTCAATCTCAATCAAACAAAATACGATTATCAAGATAAATTTCTTTCAAATGGAGATGCATCGGGCGAATATTCCTTTGATGCCGTTGTTTCGCCGCGTCTTGGCTTGACTTATCATTGGGGAAATCAAGCTGTTTTCTCAACAGTCAGTCACGGTTTTTCTCCGCCATCTGTATCAGAAACACTCACTCCCGACGGACAAATTAACCCAGAAATTCAACCCGAAAAAGGCTGGAATTTTGAAATTGGTAGTCGTGGGAAATTAGATAACGGCAGATTTCAATATGAAATTTCTCTTTACAATATGCTTATTCAAGACCTCTTAGTTGCGGAACGTGTCGCGGAAGACCAATTCGTCGGACGCAATGCTGGCAAAACGCGTCATGCAGGCATAGAAACTTACATTTCGCAAGAGTTCATTCGTCGAAATAGTCACATTCTAACAGCCTGGACAAGCTATACTTTTTCTGATTATAAATTCATTGATTTTGTCGATGAAGAAAATGATTATTCTGGAAATAAGCTAACGGGAACACCTCCACATAACTTAAATGTCGGAGTAGATTATAGCTATCAAGATAAATTTTATGCGAACCTAAATTTCAAATACCTCTCTGCTTTCCCAATGCGAGATGATAATAGCATTGACTCTGATGCTTACAGCCTTTTGAATGCAAAATTGGGCTACAAGTCACGGTTAGTGAAAAATTGGTATTTAGACATATCAGGGGGCGTGCGAAACATTCTTGATGAAAAATATGCTTCAATGATACTCATCAATGCTGGGAGTTTTGGTGGAAATGCGCCGCGTTATTATTATCCTGGTTTGCCGAGAAATTTCTTTGGAAGTGTTAAGTTGGAGTATCGGTTTTAAGTGAGATTTTTAGACAGGATTAACAGGATTACAGGATTTCCGTTCTGACTTGTTCCCGTTCTGACTTGTTCCCGTTCTGACTTGTTCCCGTTCTGACTT
>CAZQTE010000593.1:0-3100 GCA_964595615.1 uncultured Saprospiraceae bacterium | reverse complement strand
CGCTTGACGTTCCCTCTTTTTTGAAGTGTTTCCTTATGTTGGTGCAAATGTAAGGCTTTTTATTGAGAAATGTTGGTTTGGTGGGATAAAATCCTTGTATTCAATGTCTTTGTAGTATTAATTTACTCCTCTTTTTCATCCTTAATGACTTGTTTCCCAAAATTATATTCATGCAAACTCCTCTAGCAATTCTCACAAATCCCTAAATGAGCAATTACTCTTCTTTCTTCATTAACAGATAATCTTTTTGAAACAAAGCGCCTGATTTCTCCATTAGTCAAGCATTTTCGTTCTGCCGAAATTTGCATAACAATTTTTACTACAGCATAAGCAGAAAGTAAAATTAAAATGTAAAGCATATTTATCTTTTTATAAGGTTAATTCCCCGCCCATGTAGAATGCATCATTTTCAATCTCCAACCGTCTTTCGTCGGCACAGCCAAAGCACTTTCTAACCATTTTGCTTTTCCTGCTAAGGTATCTGCTCTGGTAAATTCAGCAAAATTGTAATAAGCAATCTGCATAGATTTACCATATTTATCTATCGAAAGATATTCCATACGATTCGTCCGTTTCGCTCTATCTTCTACTGCTAATTGCTTGCGCATATATTCTTTGATACGGTCATTATCCCACACTTTACCATTCTCAAGAATGACAAAATCATCTGTGTGATAATTACTAATCTTTGTAGAGTCTACACCTGCCCATAAATCATCAAATGCGCCTTGGATGAGGTCTTTCGCGATTTGCTTTTCGGCTTCGGTTATTGGTGCTTCTGCTTTTTGTTCCATTGGTGATTGGCAGGAAGCAAAGAGAAACAGAGCTAAGAAGGTAATATTTTTCATTGGTCAAGTTTTGATTTGAGATACTTTTGAAACGTAAATCTATTCTTTAGTATCTAAAAATCAAAAAAAATGGCGGTGCGTTTAAATGATTAAACACACCGCCACTCTATATTGTCCTTTTAAAATAACATCTACTCAGATAAGGCTGGCTCTGGTTGTGGTGCCAACTGTCTCTGCGAAGCTGCCTTCTT
Source organism: uncultured Saprospiraceae bacterium (assembly GCA_964595615.1). Taxonomy (GTDB): domain Bacteria; phylum Bacteroidota; class Bacteroidia; order Chitinophagales; family Saprospiraceae; genus JAHDCG01. The sequence continues at coordinate 2,061 of CAZQTE010000593.1, read as the reverse complement.
ACGACAAGTTTTGCAAAGCTCAGAAATACCTTTTTGCTCAAACGATTGCTTGACCGTACCGCGAGACTTATTTGACTTGTTTTTGATGTGGTGACAGTCATCAAAAATATGGTATTTATTTCCTGACTCCGTCCAATAAACATCATCGCTAACATTTAATTGCTCTAAATCTGCGGTTTGTTCTTGAATTTCTTTCGTGTATTTTTCAACAGAAGGTGGATTGAAATCTGCACCTGTAATACCTGCCGCCGCCATTGCTAAAACAGCAATAGTACCTGCAATACCTTTCGTTTTACCATCAATATCTTTATTCATGAAAATCATAATCGCTAAAGGTAAAAAGGCTAAAACGCCTAAGATTGCTCCCAATTGATTTTGAATAAAGAACCTCGTTTTATCTTTTTCTGAAGCTGGGTCTAAGCGATTTGCTTTTTTCCAGAGCGTTGAACCTGTAATCGCTAAAGCTAAAATGACTACAATTGCGACTATAAGCCAAACTAATTTTTCGTCGCTGATTAGGTTAAAAATGGCGAAAATCTGTCCTGCCATAGCAGCAACCCAAGCCAAGACAGCAAACATTCTGAGTTGTTTTGCTTTACCTTTTGCCTCATCGCTGGCTACAAATACGTTTTTATCCGACATGATTTTTATAGTTTTATGTTTTGTGAATGATTTATTTAGTTGGTTCTCCGTCAAATCGTGTGAAGGTGACATGAAAAAAATAAAAAGCTAAGTTATTACTTGATTTTAGCTTTCTATTTTTTTCCTGTCACACGATTTGACGAAGAACGATTTAGTTGTCGTTTTTTTAGACGTTAAGATATTCCGAAAGTCTCTAATTTTCTACAAAATACATATCCACCTCTCCTTTATTCTTAGCAGAAATCTTACCACGATGCGTGCAAGTAAATTTATCTTTGACCAATTCGTAAGTTTGCTGTGAAATATTCACTTTACCAACCTCTCCACTATTTTCCATTCGCGCTGCTAAATTAACCGCATCGCCCCAAATATCGTAAGCAAATTTCTTAGTTCCCACGACTCCTGCTACGACCGAACCTGTATGGATACCGATACGCATACTAAATTCTGGTTTGCCTGTTGCGCGTTGCTCTATTCTAAATTTCTTTATAAAATCGCGCATTTCTAAAGCTGCTTTGACGACATCAGTTGGATGCGTTTCGTTTTCAATAGGCAAACCTCCTGCGCACATATACGCATCTCCAATCGTCTTAATTTTCTCAATATTATGTCGAGTGAGAATTTCGTCGAAGGCTTGGAAACAAGTGTCTAATTCTGCGACTAAATCTTCTGGACTGAGTTGCTCAGCGATTTGAGTGAAGGATTTGAAATCTGTGAAAAGAACCGAAACACTTTTGTAACTGCGTGCGCGTGCTTTACCGTGTTCTTTTAATTCTGCTGCGGTAGCGGCGGGTAAAATGTTTAGGAGCAAAGATTCTGCGCGTTGTTTTTCGGCTTCGATTATTTCGTTTTTTTGGAGAAGGTTTTCGTTTGCGCGATTTTTTATTCGGTTGCGATTGTACAATAAAAATACTAAGAGTGCAAGTGCAAGTGCACCTCCTATTGCTGAGTTTCGGAAAATGTTTTCGCGGGCAAGACGCTCATTTTGCAGTTCAAGTTCTTGTTTTTTCTTGTCTATTTCAAATTGCTTTTCATTATCGGTGTAGAGCGCGAAACGACGTTCATTATCTTTAATTTGGTCTTCATTCATGCGGCGATAACGCAAAATATCGTACTCTTCTCTAAAGTCATAGGCTTTTTGATAATGTCCCAACTCATAATGCGCGCGCGCCAAATCTTTCAAAGCATTGTGTTCCGATTTTTCATCATTAATTTCTCTTGAAAAATCTAAACACAACTGCGCATAACGCAAAGCTTCTTTATATTTTCGCTGACGACGTAGGACATCGCCAATTGTATTATAAACTTCCAACAAACCTCTTTTATCTTCTAAATTCTTCCTAATTCTTTCTGATTGACGGCTATAATCTAAAGCTAAATTCCAATTTTCATTTGCTTTCTTTTTATCATTTATTTCTC
>CAZQTE010000592.1:0-3103 GCA_964595615.1 uncultured Saprospiraceae bacterium | reverse complement strand
TGTCTCAGTAACGCATTGATGAGACGGAGTTCATAGTTAATCTGTTCATAATTAAATTTCGCTACGAAATTTCTCTGTCTTTCTTAATTGCTCATACAATCTCTCCGCCTCCGTAAATGAAAGCGTTTGTTGTCCGTCAGAATATGCCTTTTCGGGTGTGGCATGCACTTCAAAAATAACCCCGTCTACGCCGACCATCATACTTGCCAATGCGACCTTATCAACAAACTTACGTACGCCGATACCATGTGAAGGGTCAGCGATAACTGGTAAATGTGTCTTTTCTTTTAACATCGCCATGGCATTAATATCCATTGTATTTCTGTAGCCATTTTCGTAAGTACGAATACCGCGCTCGCAGAGCATGATTTTTTCGTTTCCGTTAGAAAAAATGTATTCGGCGGCTTGGAGTAATTCATCCATGGTGCCGCTGATACCGCGCTTTAGGAGAACGGGTTTATCGACCTTGCCGAGTGCATCTAAGAGATTGAAATTCTGAGAGTTACGTGCACCAACTTGGAAGATATCGATATAATCAATCATGTCGTCAATCTGTTCTGACATCATGACTTCGGTGATGATTTTGATACCTGCGGCAGAGGCATGTTGATGCCATAATTTCAAGCCATCAATGCCTAATCCACGGAAAGAGTATGGCGAAGAACGCGGTTTGTAAACACCTCCGCGCATGATTTTTACACCATTTTTGACTAAATGCTGGACGGTTGCGGCGATTTGTTCCTCGGTTTCAATGCTACATGGACCTGCCATCATTTGGAAGTCTCCTGCTCCGATTTTCACATCGTCGCCCAAGTCGATTTGTGTGTCGTTGACTTTCCATTTCTTGGAAACCAATTTGTATGCATCACTGACACGATGAATATCTCGGATGCCTTCTAATGTACCGATAGCGCGAATATCAAAGTCCTTTTTGCCGACTCCGATGAGGTAATCTGCAAATTGAGTTTTGACATCATTGGTGCTGTATCCGATTGCTTCTAAGCGTTGGTGTAGCTTTTCGGATTGTGCTGCTGTTATATTTTTTTCTAATTGTATAATCATTTTTGAAACGGTTGACGGTGGACGGCAGACGGTGGACGGCTGCTGTGCGGGTGATTTTTTATGTTGACTATATTTCTGTGATTTGGATTTCTACTCTTCGGTTTCTGGCGTGAGCTTCTGATTTTTCCTTCGTTGTTTCAAATTTATTAATTTCTTCTTCTGAAATTACGGGTTCACTTTCCCCTTTTCCTATTGCAAATATTCTATTTCCATCCAATCCACGTTCTATTAAGCAATCTTTAAATAGCTTTGCTCGACGGAGCGTAAGTGCTTGATTTGCTTCTTTAGCTCCTCGCGCATCTGAGTGAGAAATTATTTTTATTTTTAAATTAGGATATTTTTCAAGTAACATAACCAAACTATCTGTTATTGATTGATTTTCGCTATCTTGTTCACAATAATTACCAAAAAAATAGTTTGCATCTATTTGCTTTTTAGCCCCAACAGTAAACGTACTATCAGCCCATTCAAAAGAGTTTCCTTGTGCATAGCTCACATTTGAAATCCCCAATAAAACAATAAGAAGACTAAATATAAATTCTTTCATAATCTCAGTTTTAAGCTATCACTTCTCCCCTAATCTTCCCCACAAATTCTTTCGTAGTTTCTGCCACGTCCTCCCCTGCTGCTAAGGCACGAATAAAAGCACTTCCGATAATCGCACCGCGCGCATATTCGCTCGCTGTATCGAATGATTTTTTATCAGAAATACCAAAACCAATCAAACGAGGATTGCGCAAATTCATGGCATTAATACGATTAAAATAATCAATTTGTCCTTGCGAAATACCACTTGAACCACCAGTTATCGCCGCCGAAGAAACCATATAAATAAAGCCTTCGGTCAGTTCATCTACTTTGCGGATGCGGTCTTCTTTTGTCTGTGGTGTGATTAAAAAGCTAACGGATAGTCCTGCCTTTTCAATCATATCTCGGTAGAAATTTTCGTATTCGTATAAAGGTAAATCTGGCAAGATTAAACCGTCCACGCCTACTGCTGCTGCACGTTTGAAGAATTTCTCTTCGCCATACTGCATGACTTGATTGAAGTAGCCCATCATGACTAATGGCACTTGGGTATGTTGACGTACACGCTCGATTTGCTCGAAGAGTAAGTCCACATTCATCCCGTTTTCTATGGCAGCGGTTCCGCTTTCTTGGATAGTGGGTCCATCGGCGAGTGGGTCGCTGTAGGGCATTCCTATTTCGATTAAATCTACGCCTGATTGAGCGAGATTTAGGATGATGGTTTCTGTATCATTGAGATTTGGATAACCTGCTGTGAAATAGATGTTTAGTATGTTATTTTTCTTCTGTTGGAAGAGTTTTTTTATTCTGTTCATTTTGACTCTATCTTAATTTCTATAAACAATTTTGCGTCCTTTACTCCTAAGAAATACTTTTGGTTCGCCCTCTATTTGTTCAAAATCGTATCTTTTTATCCAATTTCCGCGCGTATCATATTCGTATTCTCGAAGAGATAACTTTTTATCTTTCTTTCCTTTTATGACGATAAGTTTTCCTTCATAATCATACAAAAAGATAAGCTTTCCTTCTTGTCTTTCAAACTCCATTTCTGACTTATTTTTAAGACCAGACGAATAATAATGGGTGACGGTAATTGTATCTTCTACAATTATCTCTTTAGCCAAAGTTCCGAAAGAGTCGTACTCAAAAAAACTTTTACTTGTTAATTCTTTATTGAAAAAGGGGCTTATTGTATGTTTTTCAACTACTCGTTTTTCATCACCATACTTGTAAGAGTTACTCTCACTAATATTGAGTTCGTCATCTTTTTCTTCTTTCTTACTTATTAAATTCCCCTGACTATCATACGAGTATAGCAATTTACTCTCTGTTTTATTTTCTTTAATTTCAGATACTCCATTAAAATTTAATTCGTATCTGCCAAATCTTAAAATGTCTTCAGATTGTACTAATTCATTTTGATAAAGAGATGTAATGACCTTAGTTGTATCCATTTTTCCATAAACATTTTCAAAAGTGGTTTCCTGTTTAAAGTCTTTCGAATATCTAATCA
>CAZQTE010000591.1:0-3106 GCA_964595615.1 uncultured Saprospiraceae bacterium | reverse complement strand
ATAATTTATAAAATAGAATATGTATTTGATTTTTGACACATCAGGAAATGGTGCACCTCGTAATTGGAAAGGAGAGAATAATGATCCTTTTAATTGGCCACGTTTAATGCATTTGGCTTGGTTATATTATGATGAAAATAGAAAACTTATAGGCAAAGGGAATGAACTAATCAAACCCGTAGGCTGGGCTGTAAAACCCGAGTTTGGGGAAAGGTATCATGTTACTCAAGAAGAATTGGAAGAGAAAGGACGTCCTGTGAGGGAAGTTTTATCTGAGTTTAGAGATGTAGTAGATAGTGCGAAATATATAATCTCACATAATTTGAGATACAATGAAGGTGTAATTGGAGGTGAGATGGCGCGTTCTGCTTTGGCACACCGTCTGCATCATTCTGACAACTATTGTTTGATGCAAGAAGCTACATGGATGTGTAAATTAGCGGGAAGAGGAGGTAAATATAAATGGCCTTCTTTGAATGAAATTTATGGACATTTATTTCAAAAGAAATTTGGAAATGCTGGAAATGCTAACACTGATGCAGCTGTTACTGCAATTTCATTCTTTAAAATGCTAGACAATGAGGCAATAGAATTATTTTAAAGAATCAAATTTAGAAGATATATTTTAGATATGTCGGTAGTGGATGAAAATGATTGATGCATAACTTTTAAGTGCATGACATTATTTATTCGGATAAATTTGAGAGAGAGATTTTTTTGATAGTTTTCTTTTAAAAATCGTTGCATGGTCTGCATCACGCGACTATTTTTAAGAGGAAAATAATCCCGACGCATCGGGACAGGCTAAAAAAATATCCTCTCAAAATGTCCGAATAAATAGTGTCAGGCACTTACTCACGAGGTAACTTTAAGTCACTACGTGAGTATTCACCATTTTGACCCACTACCAATATGTCTTCTAAAACAGCCGTAAATATGCGTATTTTTATTTCAAGAGATTTAGGTCAAGATAGTCCTTTTGTCCAAGCATTAGAAGCAAAGGGAGATGAAGTATGTTGCGAAAGTTTGATTGAATTCGATTTAGTGCCATTTAATTACTTCCCATTTTGCGAATGGATATTTTTTTACAGTCCTCGTTGTGTGCAATATTTTTTTGAAATGGCAGAAGCTAATCGTTACAAGAATAGCAAATTTGCTGTAATGGGACCAGGTACTGCACGTGCGATGATTGAGGAAAATATTATTCCTGATTTTATTGGGAATGGAATTCCAGAACAAACTGCGGAAAGTTTTGCAGACGAAGCCTTTGAACAACGTGTTTTATTCCCTCAAGCAGAGAATAGTAGGAAATCTATCGAAAAGTTAATCTCAGATCAGGTAGAAGTAATTGATATGGTAGTATATACAAATACACCTAAAAAAGAATTTGCCATACCAGACTCAGATATTTTAATCTTTACTAGTCCTTTGAATGCACAAACCTATTTTCAAAAATATACCTTAATTACTGGTCAGAAAATTCTTGCGATTGGAAAGACGACTGCGGAGAGTTTACGCAATTTGAGTATTTTTAAGTTTTCTGTTGCCAATTCTCCAACTACACAGGGAATATTGGCAGAAATTGAAAAAATGCGTTATTGATAGTACCATTAATCACCTATTCTTCTTAGGTATTGGCTTTTGTTGTTTAAGATTTTCAGCGGCACCTTCTACTAAAAAATCCTGCACCTTAGCGTATGTATCGTAAAATCTTTCAGGATTTCTATTTAAAATAGCAATACAAGAGTCGACAAGTTCTTTTTCTACCTCGTGAATTTGATAAATCTGATCATAATACTGATAAGCAAGTGTATCCTTGGCAGAGCTGCTTAGGTTTTGAAAGGCAGCCTCAGCAAGGTGAATATCTGCTAAGATTTTTATTAGTTCTGGCTCTGCAATAGGCAGCGCCTCTTCATTTTTGCCACAAGAAATGAAGATAATAGCTGAGAATAATATGGAAAATAGAAAACGCATACTTTATTGCTGATTTAAAAAAACCTTAATTTGTTTAATAGCTTTAAGATTCTAACATTAAGAGAATCATTAGTATTGAAAAAATGACCATTAATTGTAATCCAATCTTTTTCACGTTTGATTTCAGATATATTTTCATAGAGGACTTTGCGTGCTGGTTCAAAATGCATTCTCCAATAAAGAGCTTTTTCTGTAAACGCAAAGCCTTCTTTGAGAGAACCCAAAACGGACTGGTCGCAGATTAGTAGAATTTTTTCATCCTTGTCAGGAAACAAAAACGATTTCCCAGCTTTTCTTAATCTATCCATTGGCATTTCAAGAAAATTCGTATAATAGGTCATACTTTCCTCCTGGTCAAAAGAGAGAAAATCTTCTATCATCTGCAAAAGGTCTGTATTCTCTTTATTTGCATCTCTATAAGCTAGAATTTTTTCTGATAAATAAATAGGATTTAAGTGTGCGCAATGGTGGATAATGAAAAAATCAGAAATATCTTCAAAAGTCTTTGCTAATTTTTGTTTAGTTTTTTTAGCTTGATAATCAGGAGATTCTCTTGCTTTTTTTACATCTTCGGCAAGTTGTTTTACTTTAATTTCAAAAGAGAATTTGAAATCTGATTTTTCATAAACATTAATGTATTCTTCTTGCAAAGATGCGCTTTGTTCTTCCGCTATTTTAAACTCTAAGTGCTCAAAAAAAGCCTCAAACAGTTCTTTTTCAAGATCTTGTGTTGGTAAATCTTCAAACAATTCATTGATACCTTCTTTCTCCTGAAAATTAAAACCACAAGCACGACAAAATTTTGCATCGATAGGATTTTCATCTCCACATTGAGTACATATCATTTCTTGTTTAGCAACTTTACTTCCACATTCATGACAAAATCGCGCCTTCTCTAGCAAAGGATGTTGGCATTCTGAACACTTTCTCATAGAATAAATTATTGAATTCTTTTGACTACTAAGGAATGGTGTAGAAATTCTGAATCTGTTTTGTTCATCATTCCTAAAACGTAAAATTACCTAATTATTCAGAACTCTTCACAACTTTTGCTTTTCCTTTGCTAAAATAGCTTGCTATTTTACAGAGAAACAAAAAAGAAAAGGTAACTATTCAGCAATAAAGATTGCTA
>CAZQTE010000590.1:0-3106 GCA_964595615.1 uncultured Saprospiraceae bacterium | reverse complement strand
TTAGACTTTAGATGTTAGACTATTCAAGCGAAAAATCAATTTTTATAGATAGTCAGACTAAAAATTAATATTCGTTTTAAAAACTTACGCCAGAGGCGTAGTAGATATTAGGCACGAGGTGCAACCTCGCGCCAACAATATCAATTTTCAATGTGATTATCTATAAACTTTTTAAAATATTGATAATCAGAAAAGTATGAATTGAATTAATCTTACTATTTAGTAGTCTAACATCTAAAATCTTTCGTCCAAAGTCTAAAATAATTATTAAATGAAAATATTCCACAATCCTCGCTGTGGCAAAAGTCGTCAGACTCTCGCATTATTAGAAAGCAAAGGAAAAACACCTGAAGTGATTCGTTATTTAGATAATCCACCGTCTAAAAATGAATTAAAAGACATTATACAAAAACTCGGAATTTCAGCAGAAAACCTAGTCCGCAAGAAGGAACAAATCTTTAAAGATAATTTCAAAGGGAAAGAGTTTGACGAAGATGGCTGGCTCAATTTATTGATTGCTCATCCAAAATTAATCGAACGACCAATAGTTATTAATGGCGATAAAGCAGCAATTGGAAGACCGCCAGAACTAGTTTTAGAAATTTTGTAAAAATGCTCAACCTTTCCATGCTTAAAATCGTTTTCCCCGCATGGAAAATTTAAAAAATAAAACAGCCCTTATTACGGGAGGAACAAAAGGAATAGGCTACGGAATTGCAGTTTCAATGATTAATGAAGGCATGAATGTAGCCATTACTGGTCGCAGTCAAGAAGCAGCCAACAAAGCAGCAGCAGAACTTAATAAAATAGCTAAGGGACGCGCGATTGGTCTAGCAGCAGATGTACGTTCAATGGAAAGTCAAGCTCAAGCCGTAGAAAGTACAATTAAAGAATTTGGAGCATTGGATATCCTAATAGCCAATGCAGGTGTCGGTCATTTTGCCACGATTGAAGACCTAAGTGCCGACCAATGGAATTCTACAATCGATACTAACCTCACAGGTGTTTTTTATAGTGTAAAAGCAGCCATAGAAGCAATCAAAAAGTCTAAAGGATACATTATTACCATCGCTAGTTTAGCAGGTACTAACTTCTTTGCCAGAGGTGCAGCCTACAATGCTAGTAAATTTGGTTTGGTTGGCTTTAGCCAAGCAATAATGTTAGACTTGCGTCAATATGGTGTAAAAGTAACAACGATAATGCCTGGCTCAGTTGCGACTCATTTTAACGGTAATATTCCTGATGATGCAGATGCATGGAAAATTCAACCTGAAGATTTAGGACAAATGACTATTGACTTATTGAAAATGAATCCGCGCACTTTACCAAGTAAAGTAGAAGTGCGTCCTTCTATGCCTGGTAAGAAGTAGTTTGCCTTAGGAATGCGAGATTAATAGCTTCAGAATCTGAGCCGCTTATTTTTTCGTTTAGTTTTGGCTTAAAAATGGGCGTTTGTCGGGGCAAATAACCATTTTTTAAGTGAAAAATAAGTAGTTCAGATTCTGAAGCTATTATTTTCGCATTCCTAAAAGTATTGGACTTTGGACAAAAGATATTAGACTTTAGATGTTAGACTATTCAAGTGAAAAATCAATTTTTATACTTTCTAAAATATTGATAGTCAATAAAATACGCATTACACTAATATTACTATTCAGTAATCTAACATCTAAAATCTTTCGTCCAAAATCTAATAAAAGTAATTCAATAACTTTTACCAATTAAATTCCTCAAACTAATTCTGTAAGTTGACGTAGAACAAAGCATCAACTTACAAAATCACTAAATGAACAAAATCAAGCTCATTCATAAAGCAAGAGAGATACTGGATTTTCAGCTCTCTAAAACGAGTCTTATCAACCAAAATGTTGGCTTTAGAGCAATTGGTTTGATGCACACTGATTGGAATGCTGCAGCGAATGAAATTAAAACTCTTTTTGCTGGTCAGTGGAAAAATGGTATGTTACCCCATTTAATATTTGGAGGTAAAAATGAGAGTGTTAAAGATTTTTGGGAAATGGAGACATCCCTGTTCGCTCCAGATACAGTTTTGACCTCGGGAGTAACCCAACTTCCAATTTACGGTGTAGTTTTGTTAAAAATGTATCAATTGTTGGAGAATAAGAATGATGCAATACCTTTTCTGCATGAGATGTATCCTAAAATTCATGCTTTTCACCAATATTTGTACACTTACAGAGATGATAATGAAGAAGGTTTAGTCGCCCTGATTCACCCTTATGAGTCGGGGACAGAGGACTCACCTATGTGGGATTCTATTTTAGATAGAATGCCTGTTGAGTCAAATGAAGCTAAAGAATTAGTAGGAGAGGAGAGTCGAGGCTATGACTTTATGAGATACATGGATTTGATTTCATTGTATCAAAAATATAATTATTCAGAAGAAAAAATTGCAAAAAAATGCCCTATTCGTGTACAAGACCCATATTTTAATGCGGTATTATCTTGGTCAAACGAGGCAATGATTGAGATTGGACGCATCTTGCGTGAAGATGTGACAGATTTTGTGTTATGGAATGAATTAACGGTTTACTCAATGAATGATAAACTGTGGGATGAAGAACAAGGCATTTACAACGCCTATGATATGGTCAGTGAGACTTATATTGACGGAAATACACTCTCTGGGATGTTAGCTATCGCCGCAGATGTTCCAAATATAGACCAAGCCGAGAATATTTTGAGGAATGTGAAGGATGAGTTTTTTAGCGGAAATGCTCAAAATCCGATATTTCTATGTCCGACCTATGATGTAACGGCTGAAAACATTCAATATAGTAAAAAGCAACGCGGGGCAGTTTCAATAGTTCAAAATTGGATTTTATATCAAGGGCTAAAACGATTTGAAATGAATGCAGTAGCGGATAAAGTCAAGAAAGACAGCTTAGAATTAGTTAGCATATATGGCTTTTGCGAATTTTTCAATCCCTCAAAGAAAGTCGCTCGTGTTTTTACTGCGAACACTGATAATTATGAAAATGTGATTTGCGCTGCTGTCTGTTTAGATTTTCTACTAGAAGAAAAATAAAACTAAGTAACGACGAAATAATAAGTCCGTCAAGTTGGACAGTGTATAATTTTTCTC
>CAZQTE010000589.1:0-3107 GCA_964595615.1 uncultured Saprospiraceae bacterium | reverse complement strand
ACTTCTTGCTATTTTTCATACAAGTCGTCATCCTGAAAATTGGCAAGGGAGGAAATTATAAAAAGGTACTTCTAATTTTCTGATTAGAGTAAATTCCTTATATTCGTACTTTAATCACATATAATCCTTACACCATGCCCAACACAACTCTCTTTCCTTTTTTTAGCTCTCTTCGTTTTTTCAGAATTCTTTTTTTGTTTTGGGGTGTTTTTTTGTTGCCGAATTTGGGGTTGGGGCAAGATTTTTACTTTACAACAAAAACAGAATTGAATGGTTTTGACCCAACGCTTGCATCTGTTTCGGGAGATATTGAATTGTATAGTTTTAATAGTTTTGACCCTATTTCAGACTTATCACCGCTTCAAAATTTAACCTACATTGGAGGGGAGTTAAATTTATCACACCTCAATATTACATCTTTAGAAGGATTAAATAATATAGAATATATTGGTGGAGACTTGCAATTTAGTAGTAACCACCAATTAATAAATTTAGTTGGATGCGACAATTTAGAAAGTGTTGAGGGGAATGTAGATTTTTCTTATCACTTGAACCTCTTAACTATTGCTGGCTTTTCCAATTTAACAACAGTTGGTGAAGGATTTTTTATTTACAACAATAATTCATTGACAAATATTTACGGTTTTGCAAATCTAACATCAATTAATGCAAATTTATATATCGTAGTAAATGATGACCTTTCAGATTGTTGTGTCTTGCTTCCCCTTTTATTAAATCCGAACGCGGTTAATGGTGTTATTCTAATTGAGAATAATGATATTCATTGTAACTCTGAATCTGAAATTTTTGATTTTTGCGAAATTAACTATTTTATTAATTTACCCTGTATTAACGCTTCTAACGGTAGCATACATGTCCAAATACCTACCAATTCACCTCCATACCAATTCATTTGGCAAAACACAATCTTATCACAATCTGGCACAGGTTCATCAAACGAAAATAATTTCATCATACCTAATTTGACTGAAGGCATCTATAATCTAATAATTACAGACTCAGAAAACCGCGAATTTATTGAGGAAAATATCATTTTATTACCTATCCCTGGTTCTACTTTTGAAATCATAGAAATAACCACTACTAATAGCTCAAATACAATATCCAATGGCGCAATCCACCTAAACATAGCAGGCGGCTTCCCTCCCTACTCCTACCAATGGTCAGGGACAAGTACAGGTAGCCAATCAGGCATAGATGCTCTAAATTTCTCCATTCCAAATGTAGAAGCAGGCAAATACACAATCACAGTAACAGACAACAATGGCTCACATCAAACCGTATCCCTAAGCCTATTAAACGAAACAGTCCCCGTCTTCCCCTGCACCCAACCCCTCGACATCGTCATCCTAAACGACGTATCAGGCTCAGTTGACGAAATAGAATACACCGAATCAAAACAATTTTTCGTAGATTTCTTGGAAGAAGTAAACATCGGAACTGGCGAAGACGAAAGCCGCGCCGCCATTATTGAATGGTCAAATTCAAGCTCACAAAGCATACAAATCCCCATAACTGACAACATAATAACTTTACAAAATTACATCGACAACTCACGCGCGTTTGAAGGAAACACCGCACCACACGAAGCCATGACCTTCGGCAAAAACTACCTCGACACCAACGCCCGACCAGAAGTAGAAAAAGTCCTTATCCTCTCCACCGACGGCACTAGCGGACAAGTCTCCCCTTCCCTCATCGGTTTAGCCGACCAATTCAAAGCAGAAGGCTATCACATTATCACAATTGCCTTTGATAATGCATTTTCAAATATAACAACAAGAGAAATTTTACGCCAAGTCGCCTCCATTGACCTACTCGCGCCTGGCTCGCCTGCTTACTCTCAACTCGACGAAGATTTAGCAGAAAATATCGTCAATATTTACCTCTGTCCGATTGACCCAGGCAGTTCCGCGACAGTATATTTTGAGCGTGACGGAGCGATTGATATTTTGGATATTGAGGCAGTTGGTGGCTGTCCAGTTCCTGAGTTTGCGGAATTGACTTTTTCGGTAGAAGCTTTGCGAGAATTGTCTGTGCCTTCAGGTATGCCTGTGACTTTTTATTATAATAATCCTGCAATTTTCGGAGCGACACCAATTTTGACTTGGGAAGTTCCTTGTGCGATTGAGGCGGGGACGATTGATACTTTTATGGTTTCGTTGCCTGTGACCTCAGCAGCTAATCTATTTGCGGTATTGAATGATGACGGGATTTTATCGCCGCCTATTCAGTTGCCGCTGACAGATATTGACGAGTTGGCTTACTCCAATAATGTCGCAGACACCACGCTTTGTGGTCAAGCATTGCCAACTTTACAAACTTTTAAATACACCACGACACCCGTACCGATTTGTAATAATACAGTGATTTATCAGGTAGATGTTTGTAATATTTCGAGTTTGGATGCAACAGAAGTTATGATTGAGGATGATGCGCCAGCAGGTTTTGTTTTAGTAGATGCTTTGGTGAATGATAATGGCTGTTCGACAGCAAATATGGACGCTTTTGACATTCCGGCAGGCTGTTGTGTATCTATAACTTACATTTACAACGCCTCAGCAGCAGCTAATGGAAATTATGATAATCAAGATGTCGATATTTCAGGAATTACTAATCAGATTTATCTTGATTTTGACGGTTATGGAACACCTGCGGAGGATGTTTTGATTGACGGGATGGTAGATTGTCCTTCTACAGAGATTAACTTCACAAAATCCGTCAATGTAGAAGAAAGTTGTGACGATGCTTTCGTCGTTTATACTTTTACGATTGATAATCAAATGAATATTCCGCTGAATGCCATTACGTTTTCTGACATTCTACCTGCACCTGTTACTTGGGCTTTTCAGCCTTATAGTTTGACAGGTTTGAGTATTAGTAATGCGAATATCAATGGCAATTCCGCTACTTTTTTAATTGATGAAATTGCGGCAAATACTGTCGCCTCTTTTTCTATGGATGCGGCTTTGAATGATTGGACGACGGCTGGTTCTTTGGATAATACAGCGACCTTGAGCAATGTTTTGAACTTGACAAATGGTGGTTTACAAACTTTGAGTTCTAATTCCGTTTCTACTTTCATT
>CAZQTE010000588.1:0-3111 GCA_964595615.1 uncultured Saprospiraceae bacterium | reverse complement strand
TTACAACTCGAAGTTCGGTTCTAAATGATGCCCAGAACTATCCGCGTAATAATCTTTAATATATTGTACCGCTTCTTTCGGATCGTCTGTCAACAACCATAAATCTGGATCGTCTGGACTAATGTTTCCATATTTACCCAAAACCGTCGTTTTAATCCAATCCACCAATCCTGTCCAATAATCAGAACCCATTAGAACGATAGGCACGCGCGTAATTTTTTTCGTTTGAATCAAAGTCAAAACCTCAAATAACTCATCGAAAGTACCAAACCCACCAGGCATTGCGATAAATGCCTGAGCATATTTGACAAACATTACCTTTCTAATAAAGAAGTAACGAAAATCAATACTCAAATCAGGATTGATATATTGATTGCCACTTTGCTCAAATGGCAAACGGATATTTAAACCAATAGATGCTCCTCCTTCCAAATGCGCACCATAATTACCTGCTTCCATCACACCTGGTCCACCTCCAGTAATCACACCAAATCCTTCTCTAACCAACTCTTGCGCTACATTTGTTGTCAATTTATATACTTCGTGTTCCTTTGGCGTACGCGCTGACCCAAAGATAGACACACAAGGTCCTACACTATTCATTATCTCAAATCCTTCCGTAAATTCACTCAATACTTTGAACATTGTCCAAGCATTCTCACCTTTAATATTTTCCCAATTCTTACGTGGATGACCTGATTTTTTTTGTTCTTCACTCATATGAATTTTGTTTTGTGCAATTGCTTAGTTTGGCTGCTTGCTTGATTAGTGGAGAGTTTAGTTTTCTCGTTTCTCTTATTGTTAAGGCAATTACGTGATTAATAAATGGGCGATAGAAAGGAATTTTAAAAAATTCTTCGCCATTTTAAAACAAGACAGCCTGTTCATAACGAACAGGCTGCGTGTAAAGTTTTATCTGATAGCTAACAGATGTTTATATTTTTTTGCGAGGAGGAGATTTCCAACCACTTCCTGACCTTATTTTTCCTATTTATAGTTTGGAAATTCTTGGTCAATAAATTTATGCAACTCGTCCACATTATTGAACTTGTCGAAAATCTCCTTATACTTTTCCGAGCGACGCGGATTATTTGGAGAAACGTATTTTAATACATCTTCCGCAGTAATTTCTTTATCACTTAGAATAATTAGACGTTCTACAACATTGCGCAATTCACGAATATTTCCTGTCCAATCCACATTTTTCAATGCTTCTAATGCATCTGATGTTACTTTTTTAGGAATAGTACCATATTCTTTGCAGATGATTTCTACGAAATGCTGTACTAATAAAGGAATGTCATCACGACGTTCATTCAACATCGGAACATGTATCAAAATAACTGCTAAACGGTGATACAAATCCTCACGGAAACGTCCTGCCTTGATTTCTTTACGTAAATCTTTATTTGTCGCTGCAACAATACGTACATCGACAGAAATTGATTTATCACCTCCTACACGTGTAATCACACTTTCTTGCAAAGCACGTAATACTTTCGCCTGAGCAGAAAGACTCATATCTCCAATCTCATCTAGGAAAAGAGTTCCCCCATTTGCTTGCTCAAATTTTCCGATACGTTGTTTGTGTGCAGAAGTAAAAGACCCTTTTTCGTGTCCAAATAATTCTGACTCAATTAATTCCGCAGGAATCGCCGCGCAGTTTACTTCAATCAACTGACCTTTCTTACGCTCACTTTGTTCGTGCAACCAACGTGCTACAAGTTCTTTACCTGTACCATTTGACCCTGTAATCATCACACGCGCTTCCGTTGGTGCGACACGTGCAATAGTTTCTTTAATATGTGTAATCTCAGCTGACTCGCCGATAATTTCTTGTACTTTAGATTTAGACACCTGGCGGCGCAAATCTTTTTTCTCTGTAATCAAAGTACTCTTGTCCATTGCATTACGAATCGTAATCAAAAGACGATTTAAATCTGGTGGTTTGGATATAAAATCAAAAGCACCTTTTTTAACAGCATCAACCGCCGTATTAATATCCGCGTGACCCGAAATCATAATTGTCGGTGTCTCAGGTGCGAGTAATTGAATACGTTCAAGGGCCTCCATGCCGTCCATTTTCGGCATTTTGATGTCCATGATGATGATGTCGTACTTATTTTTTTTAAGTTTCACGAGGCATTCGAGTCCATCTTGAGCCTCATCTACTTTGTACTTTTCAAATTCCAAAATGTCACGGAGGGTACGACGGATGCTTTGTTCGTCATCGACGACGAGAATTTTTGCCATAACTTAACTGAGTCTTTTCGTGGTCTTTGTATGTTGCGGAATTCGGTTATTTTTCATTGTTCACAGGAAAATAGGAACGTACGAAGCGACCGACAACGTCTAAAACTACGTGATTTAAAAATAGTGTTTCTAATGCGTTGAGGTCCTTTAGTTGGTAAAATTCATAAAATAGGATTATAATTTTGCCTTCAGAAAAACCCCAATAGTTTCATAATTGGAGGATATGCGTAATAGTTAGTATTCAAGAATACGGTAGATGCCTACAAATATGGCAACATATTAAAGAAATACAAAATGTAAGTTAACAATTTTTACGCCAAACTAAATAAAAAAGACTTATTCAAATAAAACAATTTATAAAAAATTATAATAAGTAAATTATTGTTTGGCAATAGGTTGTGTCTTTACGCAAGGAAACGACATTAGGTTGCACTCTTAAAAATGTAAATATTATTGTCCACAAATATTTTACGAGCAAAAAGAATATATGATTCAATTTCTCGCTCTAAAACTCTTGAAGGGAAGAGATTTTGTGAAAAGAGGGTGATTTAAATTGGGTAGAAGTGTGTTGCTCCGTTCTCAAAACTAATTTGCAATACACTTATTTTTATTCTTTGAAAGGTAGAATTATAATCGGACTGCAATTTACTGAATATCAGTGAATTAAAATAGAATAATTGGTAATAATTGTCTGTTTATGACTTTCATCTCTCGCCATACTTTTTTGCTTGCCAAAAAAAGTATCAAAAAAGGCAAGTCTGTATACATTTCTTAACGCTACACTACGTGCAAAAAAGCTAAACAAAACCAAAACTCCTCCTTCGTCGTCAAACAAGGTTTTGCTCTTAACGCTTTTTT
>CAZQTE010000587.1:0-3124 GCA_964595615.1 uncultured Saprospiraceae bacterium | reverse complement strand
TAAAACAGGACTATTTATCTTTCTACTTCATTTTTTTTATATAATCAATCAATACTCTTCGAATATCAAAACGCGGGTCATCCTTATTTGGTGATACATAAACCTCTACGATTTCTGGATTATCCATTGTAAAGAAATCCATACCACTTTCCAAACCTGTTAACAGAAAAGAAGTCACAACAATCCAATATTCCCCATCATCACTTATTTTCTGATTGCCCGCTGTCCATGTTTTTTCACTTTCATCATAATTGAACTTATCCACCTGCAAAAATCCGCCTTTCCCTTTGTTTTTCTGACCTTGATTTAACATCTTTTTCAGAAGACTTCCCTTTACTTTTATTTCCGATACTCCCCCACCAAAAGGCAAGGCTCGAAAAAGGTCAATAGCAAAAATCTTCCCCTTTAATTGGTCATCTATTCGAACAGAACCACCATTAAAAAAACTACCAACTACATCATTTTGTCCAACTGCAGTCATAGCTTTTGCCATTATACTCCCAAAATTAGTTTGAAAATTTCGAATGCTACTTTCCCGTGCATCCCAAGGTTCTGTAGCTGTATATATTTGCTCATACGGAGTCGGATAGATTTGTTCTACCAACTCATCTTGTATTTTCATCCACTTATCAACTAAGGCATCAACCGCTGGGTCTTCAGGAATGGCATCCGTTATTTTTACTAATTCTGAATTCACATCAACCGTTTTTCCTTGCTTCGTATTTGTGATGGTCACTCGATGAATATAAGCAGATTTTGCATTAGCATCAGCCTTTGTTATCACAGTGTTTCCTGCAATCACGCTCATATTGTCATGGTCGTGTCCTCCCATAAATAGAGGTACATGGACTGGCATTTTTTTCGCTAATTCTACATCTTGGTCTATTTCTAAATGCGTCAAACCAATCACAGCGTCGCAAGACACTGCTAAGGTTTGAGCTTCCTCTATAGGTCTCTGATAATAATCTTGATAGTAAACATACTTCTTAGGATTGGAGTCAATTGTCGTTCCGAAAAGTCCAATTCTGGCGGTTGTACCGTCCTTGTCTCCTACTTCTAAAATGTAATTATCTACGGCTTCTACCTTTTGACCGTCCTTTAGCTTATGAAATTTAACTTGCTGATTATCAACCACTTCACGCACACTTGTTCCCAACCAAACAAAATCACTTTCATTCATTCGGGCTTGCAATTCGTGTTGTTTGATATCAAATTCATGATTTCCAAAGGTGACAAAATCAACTCCAATGGCATTCATAACTTGAACCATTTGTTCTCCCTTAATGCGTTGACCATCTACTTTGAGTTGACCTATTAGAGAGGGATTTAAAAAATCTCCTGCCAAAACACAGAATGTGTTAGGATTTTCTCTTTCTAGTTTTTTAAGGAGAGTTGCTACACGTGCCATCCCTCCAATTTTACCACCGTCACTGGGAGCGATTTCATAGACATCATTTAGCTGTAAAAAGACGACTTCTATTTTTCCATCATCTCCTTGTAACTTATTTATTTTCTTAACTGAAGGCGTACAAGTTTGGAAGAAAAAACAAGTACAAAAAAGAAGTATTAATTTAACTTTCATCTTGGCAACTTAGTGGTTAGGGTCATTTAAAGAATAAGTTGTAACAAAGTTGAACAATTATTTTTTTCTTATTTGAGGCAAAAAACGTAGGCAATGCAGGGCATTGACGAGGCTTTTTAACGAAAAATAAGGAAGAAAGAATGTTCAAACTGTTATAAATTATTTTTTAAACGACCCTTAGTAAAAGAAAAAATGGTTCGGGATTAAATATATTTCGCACAAAAGTAACTTGTTTTTTTATTTCACGTCAAATGATTGAAAATTTTCCTTATTTTGCCATCAAAATAGACTGCACAGATGAATGAACTACCTAAAGAGAGTGACAAATTTATGACTTGGATGCGTTCTGAGTATGACTATATTATTCGTCATACTGGTGATTTAATGTTATTGAAAAAGAATGATAAAGTTAAATATCAAGAAGCTATTTGGCGTAATTTCAATATCATTTCTCATTCAGAATATACTGAAATTTTCGAGCATCCAGACAAATGGTTTCCTGGCAGTAGTCTCAATTATTCAGAGCATATTTTTCGTCAATATCAAGAAGACAAACCTGCTATTATCTACGCTCCTGAGAATGGCAAAAGCATAGAAATCACTTGGCAAGAATTACATACTCAAGTGACCTCCTTTGCAGATTATTTACGCTATCTTAAAATTAAAGCTGGAGATGTCGTAGTCGGTGTAACTGAAAATATGCCAGAGCAAATAATGGCATTTTTAGCTTGTAATGCTGTAGGTGCTGTGTGGGCTAATCTTTCTCCAAAAATGGAAGAAAAAGACTTAATTAATTCGTTTCAACAACTTGAACCAAAGCTTCTCATCGCAAATGAAAGTTATATTCTCGAAGGGAAACAAATTAGCAATGTGCCAAAAATCAACAAGCTTGCAAAGGAATTACCCTTAATTAAAGAGATTATCGTTTTACCTTCACTGCATTCTTTAGATGGCTCAGAACTTATTGAGAATGGCAAATATTGGAATTCTACTTTTTCCATGTCTGCCGCGCCTCTATCTTTTGAAGCTCTCCCTTATGACCACCCTCTTTTCATCACATTTAAGGAAAAAGAAGGCACGCTTCCTAATCCTGTTAAACATCAGCAAGGTCACTTACTTTTAGACCGCTTAGCAAGTTTAAATATAGAACAAAACTTAAATTCAGCAGATATTATTTCTCCTTTTTATGGCATTGCAGCTCCTTTATTAATTGGGGCAACAACAGCACAATTGGCAGGCGATGAAAAGCATCCTGATTTTAAAAAATTGGGAGTGATAAAAGTAAATAAATAGACTTTATGAATGAGGTTTGAGCCGTTTTAAACATGCTCTTTTGCCCTTATTTCCTCTTTTAAATCAGTCCCCGACCGAGGTACAGGACAGGCGTGATAGGAAAAACACAAAAAAAATTCATAACAGATTGTAAGCACTACCTGAATACGGTTAAAAATTTAAATTTACATCAATTGATAGAATTTAGCTAAAATACTTTCCTTAAATTTGCTAATCTTATTATTTATTTGGCATTTCCTATTCCTACTG
>CAZQTE010000586.1:0-3130 GCA_964595615.1 uncultured Saprospiraceae bacterium | reverse complement strand
AAGAAAAAATTACTACGCATTATGGCTCAACTTATTAAATCACTTTTACTTATTTCCTAATTCTTATTTATATTGCGGAAGTAAAATGACTAGATTGCAAAAACAAAATTTACTCGGACAACTCTTATATTCCATTAAGACAAAAATCATTTGTGATTATTTGTGTACCGTTCTTTTGTTCCTTCTCATACCTCTGACGAGTTTTTCTCAAAATATTTATGGACTTAAGAAACCTATCGAAATTCCTTTTGAATACCATAATGATTTCATGATTGTCAAGGTACTTTTCAACAAGACATTACCGTTAAATTTTGTTTTTGACACAGGGGCAGAACATACTATTCTCGCAAAAAAGGAAATTGCCGAAGTATTGGATATTCCTTATGAGCGCAGAATACAAATTGTTGGCTCAGATATGAAGGAGGATTTATATGCCTATTTAGCTCGACGTATTCATCTTAAAATTGGAGAAATAAATATTCCAAATCAGTCTATTTTAGTATTGGAAGAAGATTATTTTGAATTTGAGAAAAGGGTAGGAGTAGAAATAGAAGGAATTCTTGGTGCAGATTTTTTTAAAGCTTATCGCTTGTCCATTAATTATGATACAAAGACAATTAAACTATCGCCTTCGTCTCCTAAAATACCCAGAGGCTATGACGCAGTTCCAGTAGAAATTCATAAGAATAAACCTTATGTTAATTCTGTTCTTGAATTATCGGACACGACAACAGTATCTGTTAAATTACTTCTTGATACAGGTGCTGGGCTTGCTTTATTGTTGCATACAGATACTCATCCTGATTTAGAATTGCCCAATCAAGTCATTCCAGGCGAAGTAGGCGTGGGTTTAGGAGGGACCATTCCTGGTTTTTTAGGGCGGGTGAAAAGACTGCCTTTTGAAGATTGTGATTTACAAATGTTCAATGTCGTTACTAATTTTCAGAAATTGAATTCTGATTTAGAGACTAGTCAACTTAATGAGCGTAATGGTATTATTGGTAATGAAATCTTAAGTAGGTTTCAAGTCGTGATTGATTATCCCCAACAAAAATTATTTCTAAAAGCTAATCGACGTTACAAGCGAAAATTTGAATTTGATAGAAGTGGACTGATTTTATTAGTTGCTGGTGAGTATTTAAATGAATATTATATCAGCAAAGTTGTACCTAATAGTCCTGCCTCTGAAGTTGGTCTCTTTAGAGGTGATCGTATTATGGGGATTAACGGGACTTCAACTTCTCTCATGAATCTTGAAGGTATTTTACAGCGGCTAAAACGAAAGCCAGGTAAGAAAATTCGATTAGTACTTTCTCGTCGAGGTACTAAGATGAGAAGGCATTTTATTTTGCGAGATTTGATTTAAAATCGATAACTAACAAAGGGAAATACTTCCCCTTTTTTAAATACTTCTTTCCCTCGTGGCAATTCTAAAAAGCCATCCGCATTTGTCAAATTTGCCAAATCTCCAGAGCCATTTCCCGTGAATGGTGTTGCTACAACTTGTCCATTTTGTGAATAAGAAATTTTCACTTGTAGAAAATAAATCAGGTCTGGTTTGAAAGTGTAATCTTCTGATAATGCCGCATAGATATTAGCTTTTTGTGGTAATGAAAGAGATTTGTTTAACCAAGGCAAAACATATTTTTGGGCACATGAAAAAGAAGAAACGGGATTGCCTGGTAAGGCAAAAATAACTGCGCCTTCTGGACTTTGACCAAACCACAATGGTTTTCCAGGACGTTGTTTCACCTTATGAAAAAACTCTTTTACCTTTAATTCATTCAATGCCTTCGGCAAATAATCAAACTTTCCAGCAGATACACCACCACTCAAAATAATCAAATCATACTCTCGTAAGACTGACCACAATCCTGTCATCACCGTATCATAATCATCTTTTAAATGCATGACTTCTGCGGGCATTCCAATACGTGTAAATAGAGATTGGAGAAGGTGGACATTTGATTTTCTAATTTGGTAGGGGAGAGGCTTTTCATTGACCTCTACTAATTCATCACCAGTTGAAATGATGATTGTTTTTGGATATTTACTGACTTTTAAATGTATTTTTCCGACAGTAGCTGCCACACCAATCTCCGCAGGAGAAATGACACGCCCTGCTTCGATTAATAAGTCTTTTTCTTGTCTATCAGAACCTTGCTTATGAACGTTTTTCTCAAATTTTAATTCCTCGACTTGAATAGTCATTTTTCCCTCTGAAAATACTGTATCTTCGTAGCGTATCACGGTATCAGTATTTTCTGGCAAAATCGCACCCGTCATCACTTCTAAGCAACTTGTTCCGTTTTGTAATGTCATTTGAGCAGCTCCCGCAGGGGCAATTCCTTCAACTTGGAATGTGCGTTGACCTTTGGCAAAAGCTGCATGTTGAATAGCAATACCGTCCATAGTGACGCGATTAAAGGGAGGAAATGGACGGTCTGCGTAAAGATTTTCGCGGAGAACACGACCGATAGAAGCAGATAAAGGAACAGACTCTATTCCATAATCGCGTGTAGTAGATTGAATTAAATTTGTTGCTTCTTGTACGGAAATCATAGATTGGTTGCCAGTTGAAAATTGATGTTGAGTAAGGTGAAATAGCAGTCTAAAGTCTAAAATCTCTAAAAAATATGTTTATAGCAGCTGATAATAAGTAGCACACGTTATTTATTTCGGAAAATTTGAGAATGAGATTTTTTTGCATATTTTCTTCAAAAAATCAGTGCATAGCCAAGCTACGGACTTACTTTTTGGGAGGAAATAGGCGGGAAAATATCTTGTCAAATTACCGAAATAAATAGGGGGTGCTACTTAAGAACGAAGATATAGAAGAAATCCGAGACTTTATTCAAAATAACGGTTTTGGAATGGGGTATTATCGGCTTTGAAATCAAAGTGACAGAGATGCAAGCCGCTTATAAATTATCTCAAAATCGAAATGAGGAGGATTATCATCAGGTGATTGAGAAATTAGAAGCGACAGAGGATGCCCAAGCTAAGGGAGTGGCGGATGAAATGAGGAAACTAAGGTGATAATCGAACTATCACAAACACATTATTAAAAGGTTAAAGGGTTTTCTCATAAAAATATTTCTCTAAGAAAAAGCTGTGAGGATGTCGAAAA
>CAZQTE010000585.1:0-3175 GCA_964595615.1 uncultured Saprospiraceae bacterium | reverse complement strand
AACCCTAATTTCCAATTATTCCCATTATTCCCTACTTTGTGAAAAATTTCAAATTTCACAAAGCAAACATGAAGAATCTCGCTCTTTTCCTATCCATTTTCTTAAGCACTACTCTATTAGCGCAAATCTCTCAACCGCCGGCAAGTACTGGTGCAGATAAATTAGCTTCCTTTGAAAAAAGGAATGCTCTACACGAAAAATCTCTCATTAAAAATATTCCTTTCAAATCTGTTGGTCCGACAGTTTTTGGTGGTCGTGTCGTTGATATGGCAGTCAATCCTGATGACCCAACGCATTTTTATGTTGCATATGCTTCGGGTGGTTTGTTTTACACGGAGAGTAATGGAACGAATTTCAAACCTGTTTTTGATGAACAAAATCTATTGAATATTGGCTCAGTCGCTGTCGATTGGAAGAAAAATGTAGTTTGGGTTGGAACTGGTGAAGTGAACTCTAGTCGTAGTAGTTATGCGGGTGTAGGCGTGTATCGCAGCGATGACGGTGGCAAAACTTGGTCTTACAAAGGCTTGCCAGAAACCCGCCATATTGGACGCATAGTTTTACATCCTGACAATCCAGATGTGGCTTGGATTTCTGCTCTAGGTGCACTTTACTCACCAAATGAGAATCGCGGCGTTTATAAAACAAGTGACGGTGGTGAAACTTGGAATAAGACGCTTTTTGTAAATGAAAATGCTGGAGCGATAGACATAATCATTGATAAAGAAAATCCAAATGAACTTTATGCTGCGACTTGGGAGCGAACACGTCGAGCATGGAATTTTGAGGAAAGTGGAGCTGGTAGTGGCATTTACCGAAGTACGGATGGTGGCGAGACTTGGTCTTTGACGACTACGGAAAAATCAGGTTTCCCTACTGGTGAAGGTACAGGAAGAATTGGTCTTACACTGAGCAAAAAAGACGGTAAAAATGTTGTTTTCGCCGTGTTAGACAATTACAATCGTCGTCCAAAAGATAAAGACAAAAAGAAGTCTAACAAACTGATAAAAGAAGATTTTCGAGAAATAAGTGTGGAGGATTTTGGGAAATTAGATGAAAAATTATTGGCAGATTTTCTAAAATCAAACAATTTTCCTGAGAAATATACAGCAAAAAAAGTGCAGAAAATGGTCAAGTCTGGTAAACTAAAACCGATTGCTTTAACAGAGTACCTAGAGACTGCAAATTCTTTACTTTTTGATACGGAAGTAGTCGGCACAGAAGTGTATCGCAGCGATGATAATGGTGCGACTTGGCAAAAGACGCACGATGATTATTTAGATAATATTTTCTATTCTTACGGTTACTACTTTGCCCAAATCCGTGCTTTGCCAAACAATCCAGACAAGCTTTACATCATGGGTGTTCCGATTTTGACATCTGATGACGGTGGTAAAAATTGGAGAAATATTAACCGCGATAATGTTCATGTTGACCACCATGCTTTGTGGGTAAATCCAAATCGTCTAGGACATATTATCAATGGAAATGACGGTGGTATCAACATTAGTTATGATGATGGTGAGACTTGGTTTAAGTGTAATACACCCGCTTTAGGACAGTTTTACTCTGTCAACGTCGATAATGCAAAGCCTTACAATATCTACGGCGGTTTGCAAGATAACGGCGTTTGGATGGGAAAAAGTACTTATAAATTGGGTGTCGGCTGGCATAATTCAGGTCAATACGGCTATAAGTCAATCATGGGTGGAGACGGTATGCAAGTCGAAATTGACTCACGCGACAATACCACGGTTTACACAGGTTATCAATTTGGAAATTATTTCAGAGTGAATACCAAGACAAATGAAAGAAAATATATCACGCCAAAACATGACCTTGGCGAACGTCCTTTGCGTTGGAATTGGCAGTCGCCAATAACGATTAGTTCACACAATGAAGACATTATTTATTTTGGTTCTAATAAAGTGCATAGGAGTTTAAATAAAGGAAATGATTTTAAGGAAATCAGTGGTGATTTGACTAATGGCGGTCTTAAAGGAGATGTAGCTTATGGAACAATTACAAGCATTGAGGAGAGTAAATTGCGTTTTGGTCTCTTATATGTTGGGACAGATGACGGCAATATTCATGTGAGTAAAGACGGTGGTAATAATTGGACAAAAATCAGTGATAATTTACCGCAAAAAATGTGGGTAACCCGTGTTTTCCCTTCTTTGCACGAGGAAGCAACAGTTTATGCTGCGCTGAATGCTTATCGTTGGGATGATATTTCAACCATGATTTATAAGAGTACAGACTACGGGACTACTTGGACGGAGATTGGCTTAGATTTGCCCGCGGAATCCGTAAATGTCATTAAGCAAGATGCTGATAATGAGAATTTAATTTATGTTGGAACTGATCACGGTTTATATGCTTCTTTGGACGGTGGTGCATCTTTTATGAGTATGCAAGGAGGCTTGCCTCCTGTCGCGATACATGATTTAGTAGTCCAAAATCGCGAAAAGGATTTAGTAGTAGCGACACACGGACGCTCATTTTGGTTGGCGAATATCAAAGAGTTACAGCTTTTAGAGACGGAAATTTTAACGAAAAATTTGCATATTTTTGAAATGCCGACGGTTAAATATCGCGGCAATTGGGGCAGCAGTTGGTCTAAATGGTTGGAACCCCGCGTGCCTGAAGTTAAACTACCTTTGTATGTAAAAAATGCTGGAACGGTTAAGGTGACGATAAAAACCGAGGAAGGTTTAGTTTTGCAATCATTTGATTATCAGGCGAATAAAGGTCTAAACTATCCTGTTACGGATTTGTATTTTGATGAAAAGGTGAAAGTTAAGTATGAAAAATATTTAAACACAAAACGGAAAGATGAAGAAGAGATTATTGAATTGGAAGCGGCGAAGAATGAGGTGTTTTATATGCGTCGTGGAACTTATGATGTTAGTTTTACAGTAAATGGGCAGATTGAGACAGCTAAGCTTGTGATTGAGTGATTTTTTTCGATAAAGACAAGAAGACCGTGAGTTGTAGTGTCTTCTTGTCTTTAGAAACGCTAAAAGAATAATTTAGTAAAATTATGATTCCTTATGAAATCGGTTGGTAAAGTTTGACATTAGTTACTCAAAAGGTGACTTTGAGTCGAATGTCGTCAACTTAGGAAACACATTGTTCGGATTCTTAGACCCAGTCGGGCAAGCGAGGATTAACA
>CAZQTE010000584.1:0-3190 GCA_964595615.1 uncultured Saprospiraceae bacterium | reverse complement strand
GCTTCTAATAATCCACCTTATACAGCAACATTCAGCGGTTTAGCTGCTGGTGAGTACTGTGTAAATGGTCTAAGTTATAATGGCACTGCGGCTGATTTCATGGCTGCAAACTATACAAATATTCAAGAAATTGTAGATGCTGCAATGGCAAATACAATTTGTGCCGATGTTTCTATCGCGGATTGTATCGCATTGACCGTTACAGATATTATGGATGTTACGGACATTGTAGAAGGAGACTGTAGTAGTCTAGATGCGGCAGGAACATTTGTCGTTAGCTTTAATATTGCTGGTGGTATTGCCCCGATTACGATTAATGGCGAAGATGTAACTGACCCAGCTTTCTCTTTAGGAACTATTACGGGAACAGGAACAGACGCTGACCCATTTGTCTTTATGTCAAATGCAGTAAGTAGCGCAACGCCATACAGCTTTACAGTAGCAGATGCTTCTGCAACTTGCTCAGAAGATGTTGTGATAGCGGGCGAGAAAGACTGTGATCCATGCACAGGTTTTATGCCAGCTGATGACATCGCAGACATTACAGAATGCGCAGATGTAACAATCACTTTGACGCCAATGGGCGGAGGAAAACAAGTTGCAGCAGTTCCAACTGATTTGTTCATTTCAGAGTACATCGAAGGTTCTAGCAATAACAAATGTCTTGAAATCTATAATGGAACAGGTGCAGCGATTGACTTGACAGCAGGTGATTATGAAGTAAATATTCATTCAAACGGAAATACAGGTGTGAATAGTAATCTTGATTTGAATGGCATTATTGCTGACGGAGATGTTTTTGTTATCTGTAATACTGGTTCAAATTCAATCTTTACAGACGAAGCAGATTTAACCAGCTCTCAATTGAATTTCAATGGTGATGACGCAGTTGTATTAACAAAAGCATCTGCAACAATTGACATTTTTGGAAATATCGGATGTGACCCAGGTTCCCAATGGTCAGACGGAAATGCAACTGCAAACATGACTTTGATTAGAAATGCAGATGTTTTCCAAGGTATCACAACAGACCCTGCGAATACACCTTGTGAGTTCCCAACTTTAGCCGCTGAATGGACAGCATTGCCAAGTAATTCAACACAATTAGGAAGTCATACTTTCAGTGGAATGACAGATTTAGTAGTTGATTACAATTACTATGATACTGACCCAACAGCAGGTGTTGAAACTCCAATCGCAACAGGTGCGGAATTAGAAATTACAGATGCTATCGTTCCTACCGATGGAACGGCAACAACTATATATGTAACTGCATTTACAACTGACCCAGCTTGTGAAAGTTCGCCAATTGATGTGGTTATCACACGTAATGCGCTTCCAAATACAATGAATGCTTCACTTTTTGAGTGTGCAGACATGGACGGAACAGCTGATTTTACTTTAACCAGTGCAGATGCGACTGTTGATCCAGATGGCGGAAATACGGTAACATACCACGCAACTTTAGCTGATGCAGAAATGGGCATGGCGGCTTTGACTAGTCCTTATAACGCGGCTGATGCAACAGTGTTATTTGCAAGAATTGAAAATGCAAATGGATGTATAGCTACCGCAGAATTAACATTAAGTACGGTAGATTGTAGTGTTAGCATCGCAGATCCATGTTCTTGTCGTGATAACCCTGCCAATGCGGGGACAAGTGGTAATGCTACGACACAAACAGACGGACAATTCAACGAAACAGTTGAAGTGATGGGACCGAGTGGACAAACTTGGTTTATCCAATCTGTGGTAGGATTGTTTGACTCTGCTAGTGCACAGCCACCTGTTTCTCCAACACCATTTGTTATTGGTGCCGCAGGAGAAATTTTAGTAGAAACACCAAATGGCGACGGTACAAGTACTTACACTCTTGCTGGAGTACATATTGATGCACAAGGATATTCGATTACTCTTTCAAATGGAATGGATGAATTGAGTATTAATAATCAGTGTTTTTACCCAACACTGGCAATGTTAAGTGCGCCAACTTCTGCATGTCTGTTTACTGCACCATTTACGATTACAGGTGAAGAGTCTAACGGTGGAGTAGAGGATTTAGCAGGTTTTGTGGTGACAGATGATACAGGTGCAGAGGTTCAAACTGCTAACGGTTTAGAAATTACAATCGACCCAATGACATTAGGTACAGGGACATATACTGTTGAATTTACATTTGATGCAGGCGCGCCAGGCGCAATGGATTTAACTGATCCTGGATGTACACAAAGTATTACACAGACATTCGAAATTGAAGAAACTCCTTCTCAAATGTCTTGTAACAACAATCTCAATATTTCAGTAGGACCTGATTGTATGTCAGAGATTACTCCTGATATGATATTAGAAGGCAATCAAGGATGTGAAGATGATTATGAGGTGCAAATAATGAATGGTATCGGGCAAAATTTGGGCAATACAACAACTGTTGCAATGCTCGGGAATACTTACAATGTCCGCGTTTACCATTTACCAACTAACAATTTCTGTTGGGGTTCTATTACAGTTGAAGACAAAGCAAGTCCAGCCTTTGATTGTTCTATTATTCCTGTTCAAATTGAGTGTTTTGCAAACTTCAATACTGTTCCTGCGCCAGTCGCTATGGATAATTGTGACCCAAATCCAACAGTAACCCAAGTAAGTGAAACGATTGATAGTGGTGACCCATGTTTGCCGACGACAATTACGCGTATTTTTATAGCAATTGATGCAAGTGGCAATCAATCTGAAACTTGCGAGCAAACAATTGAACTTGTTGCTCCAAGCGCACCAGATTTCCCAGAGGACATCACATTCTCTTGTGAGCAATATGCAGCATATCCGAATATTACGGATGCTGTAGCATTACACCCAGGAATCACAGATAGCGATATTTCTGATGCCGATATAGATGTATCAACTACTACACCAAACGGAATTTTGTTAAATACAGGTGCGGGTTTACCTGACATTGCATCAGGCAATTACTGTCCTTACAACTTCACAAGTAGTGATGAAGTATTAGCAACTTGTGGAAATGATTTCAAAATTATCAGAACATTTACAGTTTTAAATTGGTGTACAAGTACATTGGTGACAACAGATATAAATGGTGACGATAATATTCAAATCATCAAAGTTGTTGATAATACAGCACCAACATTAGCGCGTGCAGATTTTGAAGTTTCTGCAAATGTATTTGGCATTCATC
>CAZQTE010000583.1:0-3192 GCA_964595615.1 uncultured Saprospiraceae bacterium | reverse complement strand
ATGAAAAACGTAAAACAAAGATTACGTGACCTCAAAGAAAACATAGAGGCAAAATAAAAGAAAACGAACCGCCAACAATGCATCTATGTCCATTGTCAGCAAAAGCCGAACAGCGACGCCGATGCGAGACCGCTCCATGAAAAACGAAAAAATCAAGAAAACTGTATTTCGATTGAGTAGTGTAAAAACTGTTACCTTCGTGAAATTAAATACAAAATATCTTGACAATGGAACTGGAGAAAACGAATAGAATTGAGTTAGTAGATGAGTTGACTGAATTAATTGAAGCATCGAAAAAACAGGTAACTACGCAAATAAATAGTTCTCTTACTATTCTTTTTTGGCAAGTAGGCAATTCCATAAATAAGTATATTCTGCAAGATGAAAGAGCAGATTATGGAAAGCAGATTGTCGTTACAGTGTCACGACAATTGACAAAGAAGTATGGGAGAAATTATTAAGAGAAAAATTTGAGAAGAATGATTCAGTTCGCGAAGAGTTATTCGAATTATGAGAAAATTACTCTCCTTTCAAAGCATTTGTCTTGGTCACATTTTTTGGCATTAATTCCGTTGAAAAATGACGAAGCAAAAGACTTTTATTCAAAATTAGTCTACGATAATCGTCTCGGTGTTAGAGGTCTAAGAAATCAGATTAGCAGGAAAGTATTTGAAAGAACAAAAAACTCTGATTTGGGCTTAATTGAGTCGGATAAGATTGAAAAAGGTATATTCAAAGACCCGTACTTTTTAGATTTTCTCGAATTGAAAGAAGGTTATCTTGAAAATGATTTGGAAGCCGCTATTTTGAAGGAATTAGAGTTATTCATTCTCGAATTGGGGAACGGTTTTTCATTTATCGAACGTCAAAAACGAATGATAATTGACGGAGAAGATTTCTATTTGGATTTACTGTTTTATCATCGAAAATTAAAGAGATTAGTTGCAATAGAGTTGAAAATAGAAAAGTTTAAACCCAAGCATAAAGGGCAAATGGAACTCTATTTAAAATGGTTGGATAAGTATGAAAGACAAGAGGGAGAAAAGACGCCTATCGGATTAATATTGTGTGCTGTTGCCAGCAAAGAGCAAGTTGAATTGTTAGAGATGCACAAGGACGGAATTATGGTTGCCGAATACTGGACAGATTTGCCAGCTAAAGAAATTCTGGAAGCAAAACTACATGAAGCATTGTCGATTGCAAGGGAAAGAATTTCAAGAAAAAAACTCGAATAAAAAAGCAGGGAGCAGAACAATGCATCAACGTTCTACCCAATTAAATAAAACAATAAAAACCAAATTCTCAATTGTAGATATTTAGTTTAAAGTATTAAGCATTAGCTGCATTACAACAATAATATGATTAGAGCAGAAAATATAAAGAAGTCATTTGGCGACGCAGAGGTTTTGAAAGGTATTTCGCATACTTTTGAGACAGGAAAATGTAATCTCATTATCGGACGAAGTGGTGCCGGTAAGACGGTTATGTTGAAGATATTGGTGGGTTTATTCCAGCCAACATCAGGAAAGGTTTGGTATGACGATACGGCTGTTTCTACTCTTTCTAAAAAAGAAATTCGTGCAATACGGATGCAGGTTGGAATGCTTTTTCAAGGTTCTGCCCTGTTTGATAGTATGACAGTGGAGGAAAATATCCGTTTTCCTTTAGACATGTTTACGAAAATGACGGCAAAGGAAAAAATGATGCGCGTCAATCGCTGTCTGGAACGCGTACAGTTAACTGGTGTAAATAAAAAATATCCTTCAGAAACGAGTGGTGGAATGCAAAAACGTATCGGTATCGCTCGCTCTATCGTCATGGAACCTAAATATCTTTTCTGCGACGAACCTAACTCTGGTCTCGACCCAAAAACAGCTCTTCTAATCGACGAACTTATCGCAGACATCACCTACGAAAACAATATCACAACGGTCATTAACACGCACGATATGAACTCTGTAATGGGTATCGGTGACAATATCGCCCTACTCCACTTGGGTAAGTTGGTTTGGACAGGTAATAAGAGTGAAGTCATGGAGAGTGAAGACCAATTGTTGCAGGAGTTTATTTTTGCTTCGCCGTTTTTGCAGCGGTTAAGGGATGCGGCGGTTAATCGGTAATAACTCTTAAAATTATGAAAACTAATGCCACGATTGATACTAAGAAAGTTCTAAATACTATTGACAATACTTTAGACGAATTGCGTGACAATATAAAAATTGACGAACTATCATCAGAAGATAAAAAAGCAATTTCATCAGAAATTGACGAAGTGATAGCATTAGCTTTAGAAGTCAAAAACAGTATAAACAATAAGTAATCACTTCAAGGCCTCCTCTATCTTCCCCTGTAAAAAAGGTAATACACCAGTCTCAAACCAAGGATTCTTCTTCAGCCAATACTGATTACGCGGTGACGGATGCGGCAAGACCAAATAATTAGGAAGATAATCCTCCCAATGCATGACTGTTTCCGTCAAGTTTTTCTTCATATCCTTTTTCAAAAATGCCTTTTGAGCATAAGTTCCAATCAGTAAAGTTAGCTGAATGTCAGGCATCATATTAAGTAATGGTTGATGCCATTGTGGTGCACACTCTTTACGTGGAGGTAGGTCGCCTGATTTGCCTGTCCCAGGATAACAAAATCCCATTGGCATAATCGCCACCTTTTCAGGATTGTAGAATGTCTCATCATCTATTCCCATCCATTGACGTAGTCTTTTTCCACTTTGGTCATTCCAAGGGATGCCGCTTTCGTGTACACGTCGTCCTGGAGCTTGTCCGATGATGTTAATCTTGGCCGTTGGATGAACGACGAAGACGGGACGTGTGCCATGCGGGAGGAATTCTGCACAGATGTCGCAAGATTTTGCTTCTTGAATGATGTTCTTTTTCATATTTTCATGTTAGACTTTAGTAACGGTAAAAAAATAAGTCCGCCATTTAGACAGGTCAAATTTCCTTTATTTTTCACTTGAAATCAGTCCCCGACCTTCGGCACGGGGCAGGCAGCGTATCAACAATTATCCTTCTTTCAAGCCAAAACTAAAGAAAATTATACTCTGTCTAATTTGTCGGACTTATTCTTTCACCGTTACTTAGTCAAAGTACTATATAAAAAATCTAATTTACAAACATATTTTTACTATCTGAAGCCTACCAATAAAATTAAACGTTCTTCGTCAAATCATCC
>CAZQTE010000582.1:0-3198 GCA_964595615.1 uncultured Saprospiraceae bacterium | reverse complement strand
TTAAATCCTAAAGTTGATTTTTGGGATACACTTTCGGATAAAGAGAAAGAAAGCATTCGACGTGGAGAAAAAGATTTAGATGCTGGGCGAAAAGTGCCTTTTGAGCGTTTTTTAGCAGAAGTTAAAGCAAAACGTTCTAAAAAATGAAAGTAAGTCTATCACAAGAAGCATACGAACAGCTACATGAACTTATTGATTATTTGGAAAAAAATTGGTCTGACAGAGTTGTTGACAATTTTTTAGCAAAATTAACCAAATCAATGGATACTATGTCCATTATGCCCTTTGGCTATCCCGAATCAGCAAGTTATAAAGGGCTGCGAAGATGTATCGTCACGCCGCAAACATCCATATTTTATAGAGTTAATAATGAAGAAATTGAGATAATGGCTATAATTGATAATCGCAGCGATTTCTTTTGATTAATTATTAT
This sequence comes from uncultured Saprospiraceae bacterium, assembly GCA_964595615.1. Taxonomy (GTDB): domain Bacteria; phylum Bacteroidota; class Bacteroidia; order Chitinophagales; family Saprospiraceae; genus JAHDCG01. The sequence continues at coordinate 2,765 of CAZQTE010000582.1, read as the reverse complement.
AAAAGTACCTTCTTACCTCTTCCTTTCAACCCTTTACCTTCCCACGCGTTTATTATCCGACACTATGGAGATGCGAGGCTGTAAAAGAATTAAGGATTACTTAAAAAATAACTTATAACATTTGACAGGATTATTTAGTAAAAGTAATTCAACAACTAAATACTCTCTGTCAAACCTTTATAACTTATTCTTTAAATAATCCTAAGCCCCAATATTTCCAATCTAAAGTCGAAAAGATATAAATGAAAAAACAAGCAGAAGCATTGATGCCAACCCCTTGGGGTAATTTTATAATGACGGCATATTCAGATGACCCAAAGGACAAAATGCCGCATATTGCACTCGTACATGAGTCTGCGGACAGGTCTGCGCCTGTGTTGGTGCGTATTCACTCGGAATGCCTGACAGGTGATTTATTTTCCTCTAATCGTTGTGATTGTGGGGAACAGTTGGAACGGGCATTGGAGTTAGCTTCTGAACGTGGTGGTGCAGTTCTTTATCTGCGTCAAGAAGGTCGCGGTATCGGTATTATCAATAAATTAAAGGCTTATAATCTGCAAGATGAAGGTTATAATACTGCGGATGCAAATGCGCATTTGGGCTTACCGATTGATGATAGAAAGTATGATTTGGTGGAAGAAATCTTGTTGGATTTAGGAATAAATTCTATCCATCTTTTAACGAATAATCCATTGAAAATCAAGGCAATGGAGGCTTCTAAGATAAATGTAGTGAGTCGCGTTCCTCTGATTATTAAGGCAAAGAAAGAGAATGAGTTTTATTTGAGGACAAAGTCTGAATTAATGGGGCATCTTTTTTAACGGTGGACGGCCGCTGCGCTTGACGGTGGACGGTAGACGGACACAGAACGACTTGAAGAAAGAAAGAAAGAAAGAAAGAAAGAAAGGGGATAAAATCTATATACAGATTCTATCCCCTTTCTTTTTCATAAGTATCATGCCTAAGTCACGCGCCGTCCACCGTCAAGCAAAGCGGCCGTCCACCGTCCACCGTAAAAAAATCAACCTTCAACCGTTTTCCCCATAAGCTCAATAGTAAAATTCCCTCCCTCAAAAGACATTTCCAAGTTTGAGCGATTTTTCAACCATTCTATGACCTTTTCTCCTAAAAATTCCTTGCGCCATGTATTTTCTAAAATGGGTTCAAAGAAATTTGGGTCTTGCTTCATATCACGGATGATGCGACGTGGCATCACGAGATTGACAGACATATCAGCTTGCAGTGATTTTTTGTGAATGATGAGGTGCAACATCTCTGTCATGATGTTATCTTCCAAATCCTCCTCATTTTCTTCAGGAATATGCTTTAAGATTTCTCTTTCTTCATCAGTCGCAGGGTCTTCATACATACGGAAAAATGTATCCGCAAAACGTTGTGCGATGCGCTCTGGAATACGGCGATTGCCCTTTAAAGCAGAACGTCCCGCTCCCATTGCTTTCGTGATAGGTGAGATAAGTTTCTTTTGCAAAATCATATCTCGACTGTAATTCTTACGTTCCGCTTCACGATTTCGCCAAGCAAAAAGGCGTACTAAAAAGACTTGCTCTTTGAAACGGACATTGCGAATTAAATTACTGTTAAGCGCCTCTTTGTGAGGCTGTTGGTAGTAATATTCTGGTCGCTCCATGAGCTTACACTCATCAAATATCCAATCTATGCGCCCATTCTCACGCCCTTTAGCTGTTAGTTTATCGTATAGTTCCTTTAAGAAAATAACGTCATCTAAGGCATAGTCAATCTGCTTTGCACTCATTGGTCTGCGTTCCCAATCGGTAACTGCAAAACCTTTCTTTAGACGGACACCTGCTTCTCCCTCTACCAATTTACGAAAGGCAACAGGGTATTTATAACCTACAAAACCACCAGCGATTTGCGCGTCAAAAGTATTCTTAGGAATAGTGCCAAATAGGATATTCAGCAAACGATAATCATTTTCTCCTGCGTGCGTTATTTTCATAACACGCTCATCCTCAATGATTTTTAAGAAAGGGTCTATATTATTTTTTAGCTTTATTGTATCTATCAAGTACAAACCATGCTCGGTCGCCACTTGTATCAAACACAATAAAGTTATAAATCTTCTCTCACCTATAAACTCTGTATCAAAACAAAACCACTCCACATCTTTATTCGTTTCATAAAACTCGGATAATGCGCTTTCTGTTTCTATTAATTCGTAGTTTGGTAGTTCTCTTTGATTCATCTACTCTTCTATATTTCTTGTCTGTTATATTTGCAAAATAGCAGTTTTTAGGGGCTTCGCTTGTTATGTGAGGCGGAAGATACGGATTTTTGGGTGGAATGGGATAGTTTTACCCCCTAAGCCCCATTTGGGGGAACTTTCGTTGAATTGATTTTACGATAATTCTTTATTTTAGTGCTTTGCTTGAATACTAATATCAAGAATTACAGAAAACTTAGCCCTGAAAAAAGTTCCCCCAAATGGGCAGGGGTGATTGGTTCTATTTTAAGAGCTGCTCTAAGTCACTCCCGGTAGGGTTTCCCTCCTTTAGGAGGGACGGAAGGGAGGTAAATGCGAGCAAATTCGCCGTTTTTAACCCCTTACTCCCCTAAAGGGGAAAGCCTGCTGGGAATGATTTGGACAAAAACAATAACAAAATTTAGAACCAATCAACCCTGCCAAATGGGGCTTAGTGGGTCTTATCCTTCCTATTTCTTAAAAGCCCCAGCCAATATCCACTCTTTCCCTCCATGCGAATAATCATAAAATCCTTCGCCTGACT
>CAZQTE010000581.1:1606-3204 GCA_964595615.1 uncultured Saprospiraceae bacterium | reverse complement strand
TTATAAACCCCAACGCTAATTACTCAAAATATTCAAAAAATGATACATATAGCGATAGCCGACGACGAAGCCCTGTTCCGAAAAGGAATGACTCTCCTCATTAATGATTATGAAGATTTACAAATCAGTTTGGACGCCTGCGACGGACAAGATTTATTAGATAAGTTGGAAAATGCCGACCCAATGCCCGAGGTATTACTCTTAGACCTGAACATGCCAAATCTTAACGGCATCAAAGCCTCTAAGGTAATTCGCGAGAAATATCCCGATTTGAAAATTATTATTATTTCGACCTATTTTAGCGATGCTTTCGTGATTAATATGATTGAATTGGGCGCCGCATCTTACCTGCCTAAAAATACAGAACCAGCCTTAGTCGCTAGCACTATTCGAGAGGTGCAAACTCAAGGTTTTAGTTATAGCTCTGATATTCAGCGTGTTATTCGAGATAATATGCTAAAGAAGAAGAAATCGCGAGCCATTACTGATTTTAAATCAAAAATCTCTGCACGCGAAATGGAAGTATTGCAGCTAATCTGTCAAGAATATACGACGGCTGAGATTGCTGACCTTATGTTTGTCAGTCCACGTACGGTTGACGGTCACCGCAATAATTTAATGTCAAAATTAGGCGTTCGGAATACAGCTGGATTGGTTGTTTTTGCGGTACAAAATCAATTAGTCCAGATAAATCCCGATAAGTTCATGTTTGGAAAGTAGAAGAGTAGGGTGTTTTTTACAGGACATTTTTGATTTAATGGAAGTGTAAATAAAACTTTATTGTTAGAAATGTATTTCTATAACGTTGAATAACTAATCAATAGAATTACTTGTATGAAAAATCTAACAATATTAGCTCTTGTTTTAACCTCCTTTTCCTTTGTTGCATTCACCTCCGTAGTATTAAATTCTTATGAAATAGCAGAAGATTACTCAATAAAATTTGATGGACGTGGTGCGGCAGGAACTTTCAGCGGATTAGAAGGAGAAATTATTTTTGATGAGAATAATTTAGACGCCTCACGTATTAATGTGAGTGTTGATGCAACAACAATCAATACAGGAAACAAAACACAAGACAAACACGCACGAAGTGATAAATGGTTTGATACTGAAAACTATCCGAAAATCACTTTCAAATCTAATAAGTTTGAAAAAACAGCTGCGGGATATAACGTAATAGGCATGTTTGAAGTCCACGGATTTAAGAAATCGGAGACTATTCCTTTTACATTTAAAGACAATATTTTTGAAGGAAATCTTACTATCAATCGCCAAGAATATGGTATTGAAGGACCATTTTTTGCATTTACAGTAAGTGATGAATTTGAGGTGAATTTGCGCGTACCTGTGAAATAAATTAAGAAGGACGAACCAGAATAAATCAGCCCAAAAACGCAACGATATCTTTAAAAATATCTTTTCCCTGCAAAGAGTGACCATAACCCTCAGTCACAATTAATTGGCTGTTTTTCAATATCTTATGATAAGAAATACTATCTTTTACATCGACAGTTTCATCCTCTGTGTCATGAATGAGCAGAGTAGGAAGATGTATCTTCTTGCAAAATTCACGCGTTGAGAAAAATGAAATATCA
>CAZQTE010000581.1:0-1506 GCA_964595615.1 uncultured Saprospiraceae bacterium | reverse complement strand
TGACTTGCCAATCCATGTCCTGGCGCATCTATTGCAACAACGCGCATATCCTCTGCTACCAAATAAGGCGTCATCTCATCCCAACGTGCGGCATTCGACTCCCAACCATGTATCAAAAGAATGGTTTTTGAGCCACTTGCGTTCCAAATGTAAGCAGTTGTTTCACCAGATGCTATCTTGATATTTTCGGTAATTTCGGCAGTATCTAGGTACTCTTTGTAGATTGGAATAATGCGACCTTCGCGTGGAGTGCAAAACAAATCAACGCTCTTTTTTCCCGCATACATCGGGTTTACAAGACCTAAGGCATTGATGCTCGAACCTATCAAGAGTGGAATGTATTTATTGAGAATACTTTTCATTCCTTAGATAACGTGTAGAGTTTAAATTGGTTTGGAGTTTAGTTAATTATCAATTTGGTAGTGTATCAAATGTAAGGCTGAGTTAGCGCGAGGCAGGAGCCTCGCACCAACGATAGCCTTTTTGATACACCGCCATCAGTTTTAAAGAGACAGGCTTTACGAACTATGTCCGTAAAGCCTGTCTCCTGATTATTTATAAGTGCATGACACTATTTATTCGAATAAATAATGTCATGCACTTACATGAAATTTCTAAAAATATCGAATATTATTAACACCATCGATTTCCTTCAAGAAGATATATTCCAAAGAAACTTCAAAACTACCGTCTGTATAATTTCTTAATTCAGAAAGAGTGAAATCAGTCGCAATTCCCAATTTAAGCTGTGGACTTAACTGAAACTGCATGACTGCATCCATACTATCGCCTAAACGATAAGTCGCGCCTAACCAAAACGCATTCATAAATAAGAAACTAGCATTCAAATCTAGTTCAAAAGGTGCATTAGGGCTGTAAGAAATCATCATGGCAGGCTTGAAAAGAACGTTTTCGCTGACCCTTGTGACCACACCACCCATGAGGTAGTAAGATTGTAAAATAGCGGCAGATTGCACACCAGAATTATCTGTATAAAGATTGTTCCTTAACAATTGTGGAGCAGAAAGTCCAACGTAAAAATTAGAAGTAGAGTAGTAGACTCCCGTCCCAAAGTTAACACCTGTACGTCCTGACTCGCCACCAGGGATGACATTATCATCTGGTGTCACTAACTCTGTTTTTAACCAATCAATTTGACTATATTCGAAACGTGTTTGTAGACCCAAACTTAATTTACCTTGACCTAAGGGAATACGATAAGCATAAGACAAATCGATGTAAGAATTTTCTACAATCCCGATTCTATCAGATGTAATTGCAAGAGCAGCACCACTTTTACCACCCGAAAAAGGCGCGTGTGTGTATGCAGAAAAGGTACGCGGCGCACCATTAACTCCTTGCCATTGATGGCGGTAAATTGCCCCCAAAGTTAAAGTTTCTTTACTTCCCGTATAAGCTGGATTGAAAGCTAACTTGTTGAAAATGAATTGACTATACTGAACTTCTGCCTGTGCAAATAGACCCGCAGAATAGAACAGTGCTAAA
>CAZQTE010000580.1:0-3220 GCA_964595615.1 uncultured Saprospiraceae bacterium | reverse complement strand
TAACATCTTCCAAAGTGTCTGTAATCATTCTCGCCATAGAGTCCTCTTGTGACGATACTTCTGCCGCTATCATTCGCGATGGCGTCATACTCAGTAACTGCGTAGCTAATCAAACTGCCCATGCAGAATACGGTGGTGTTGTTCCCGAAGTTGCCAGTCGTGCGCATCAAATAAACATCATCCCTGTAGTAGATTTAGCATTAAAAAAAGCTGGCATTGATAAAAGTGAATTATCTGCCATTGCCTTTACGCGTGGTCCAGGTTTATTAGGTTCTCTCATTGTTGGAGTCAGCTTCGCCAAGGCTTTTGCTATGGGTTTAGGTATTCCGATGATTGAAGTTAATCATATGACGGCGCACGTCTTAGCCCATTTTGCAGAAGACCCGAAACCTAATTTTCCATTTTTATGCTTGACAGTGAGTGGTGGACATACGCAGATAGTTCATGTCCGTGATTATTTGGATATGGAAGTTATCGGTACGACAATAGATGATGCAGCTGGTGAAGCTTTTGATAAAACTGGTAAAATATTAGGCTTGCCCTACCCTGCTGGTCCGCATATTGATAAATTGGCAAAAGAGGGTAATCCCGTTTTCCCATTTACAGAGCCACGGATTAAGGATTTAGACTTTAGTTTTAGTGGTTTGAAAACTTCAATTTTGTATTATCTTCAAAAACGCGTAAAGGAAAATCCAGATTTTGTGAAAGAAAATATGAATGATATTTGTGCTTCTGTTCAAGCGCGTATTATTTCTATTTTGATGAATAAATTAAAAAAGGCTACGATACAAACAGGTATTAAAGAAGTCGCCATAGCTGGTGGCGTTTCTGCCAATTCAGGACTCAGAAATACTCTACAGGAGACAGGAAAAGAAGAAGGCTGGAATACTTACATACCTGCATTTCAATACTGTACAGATAATGCAGGAATGATTGCCGTGGTGGCGTATCGGAAATATTTAAAAGGAGAGTTTGTCGGACAAGATGTGACGCCAATGGCGCGCTATGCGATGTGAGACGGATGATGAGTTGTGAGTTAAGGGTTGCCGTTCTTAACTCACAACCCTTAACTCTTCAACTCTATTACTGTTTCGTTTCTTCTATACTAGGCGCTTTCCACTTTTCAAAACCTACTGGTTTCTCCAGTGCTTTTTTCACCGACTCTCCTGCACGACGCTTATCATTTATCATAGCCCAAGTCATAATTAAACTTGTAATGATGATAATGTATAGCAAAATACCCGGCTCAAATCCTGGCACTTCTAATTCTGTAGGAATTGCATAAAACAATAAAACAGTAATCAATCCACGTGGTGCAATATACAACTGAGGATTAATGTCTTTTCCAATAAAGATGCGTAAATACAACCAACGTAAACCGTAAATAGACGCGATAATTAAGATACTAATTGCTGCTACTCGAAGATTTGCGAGAGTCGCTAATTTGATAGTCAAACCAAATATCACAAAGAAGAAGGTACGTACTACAAATGCCGTCTCCATCGTAACAACATGAAGACCTTCGTATATGTGATGAGCATCCTTATAATTTAGGAGATTTTTCAGAAATTTTGGCTTGAAGAATAACTTCATATTTGCAATCAAAAGTCCAAAAACCAGAATGATAATCAAGGAGGATAGATGAAATTTCTTTCCTATAGCATAAAGTAAAAGTAATACGGCAATAAGCAAGAATAACTTTGTGTGTCCTTTGATGTTCTGAAAGATTAACACAATTAAATAACTCGCAATGAGTGACAAAATGATTGTTAATACAACATTTCCAGCAAAGCCTGCCAGTCCGCTTGAATGCTCAGCTGCATCAGAGTTGCCCGTCAAAAAGTAAAATAACATGATACCCATGATATCAGAGAAAGTACTTTCATAAATATGAAATTCCTTTTTACTCTCTTTTAGACCAACCACACTCGGAATAATAATCGCACTCGACAAAATAGACAGCGGTGTCGCATATATCCATGCAGCATCTTTACTCATTCCTTCGATAAAGTAGTACAGAATTTCAGCTGCAATCCAAGTTGAAAGCATCAAACCTACGAAAGCAATAAGCATTGCTTTGGCTATGGGGACGTATTTTTCTCGCTTCAACTCCAACTCGAGAGCCGCTTCCAGCACAATCATGATAAGTCCAACAATACCTAAAATCTCTAAAATTGGAAAAAAGTCAACATCATCAATACCAACGGCAGTTAAACCATAGCCTAATCCAATCCCCAGAACAATGAGCATTAAAACCGAAGGAATATTTGTTTTTCGTGAGACTTCCCCAAAAATAAAAGAAATAATCAAGATGAGGGATGCCTCAATGACCAGATTATACGAGTTCGTCAAGTCTAAATCTAAATCCATTGTATAGTTCTTTTTAAAATTTTTATTTATTTTTTGTCTTCTCTACTTCTTCAAAATCTTACACAAATACCCGCGCTCTTTTATCAAGTTCGTCAATTCTGCTAAATGCGTTTTTTCTCTCACCGAAACTTGCATACTAATCGCATCCGTTTTCTCCTTATCCTCTGTTTCAATAAATTCAGGTTTAAAACTGTGGTCAATGAACGGTGTAGTGACCAATAAATCAAACAAGTATTGTAAATGATTCTTGTTCTCGTTGTTTTCCTCTGGCTTGATACGCAAGTGATAAAAACCACCTATCTCCTTGTCTGCCAGCAACATATAGCCATTCTTCAATAGATTTGAATAGCCTACAAACCGAATACCTTGACTCGTTTTTATTCTTAAACCCAAACGCTCTCGGCTATCAATAATACCTTGTGCTTTTTCTGTTTTAATGGATTTTCCTGTGACTATTTTCTTATCAAAACGGACAATGCGCCCACTGAAATAATCGCGAAAATGACTAAATCCTCCAATCAAAACCAACAAAACAATAAATCCGTGCAACCAGATATTCACAAAAACAAAAACTCCAACTAGAAGAAGAAGTGCTAAAGGTTCAAACAGTAGCAGCAGGACATCCATTCCTCGTTGCACCCTATCCTGTGACTTGCCAAACCAGCGCGTTCGTCCAAATATATCTCTAAAGAACAAAAGAACAAACCACAAAATCACCAGAAATACGGCAATTTCAAGGAAGTTTGTCCATGTGTAATGTATCATTTTCATTTTTTGAATTATGATGATTATTAGCTAAGTAACGACGAAATAATAACTCCGTCAAGTTGGTCCCGATAGCTATCGGGAA
>CAZQTE010000579.1:0-3231 GCA_964595615.1 uncultured Saprospiraceae bacterium | reverse complement strand
CTAAGACGGCGCAAATTACTTTATTTCACGCGACTGAGGGTTAAATTTTTGTGAAGTTTTTTGTTTTTATTATATTTTCACGCAACCCTTTTATTTTTTGCTGGTCATTAGGGCTGTACAATTCGAGTTTACGACTTGAATAGAAACGAAAAAAATTGAATTAAAAGCATATAAAATGAAACAAGTTTCTACTTTCTTACTTCTTTTAACTGTTCTACTTTCGACACATTTATTCGCTCAGACAAATCATCGCAGCTACTCATGGAATGATAATAATGCAGCGTTTTTGGGTGTAGAGTCTGATGAAGTTAGTTCTAAAAAAGCAAGTATTTTAGGTTTTGATAATCCTCATGGGATTATTATTGAAAAAGTTGTCCAAAACTCCGCAGCTGACCGTGCGGGACTGCAAGTTTTCGATTACTTGTACAAAATTAATGATCGTGAATTTACTGAAGACTATGGTTTAACTCAAGCATTGCGTGCTCAAGAGAGTGGAGATGAAGTAGTGCTTTACTTTATCAGAAGAGGGAGTAGTAAATCACAAAAGGTAAGACTTGGTGATCAGAATGACCGCAGTCATCGTTTTACTACCGATAGAGATGATGATGAACTCCCTTTTCTCGGGGTGTCTCATGTCGCAACGACTAATAGTGGGCTTGTCGTTAATATTACGGATGAGTCTACCGCAGAAGATTTAGGTATGACCGACGGTGACATTCTAACTTATATCAACGGATATAGAATTGTAGACTGGGGTGATGTTACAGTGGCTTTGCGTACAATGAAAGCAGGAGATGAAATTATTATAAATTACATAAGTAATGGTGAGGAACGTCGTGGACGGGGTAATATTGGTTCAAAAGGCAATAGGTACTACACTCATAATGGTAATAACAATGGTAGATTTGAAGAGAGTATGGAACGATTTGGGGAGTCTATGGAAGAATTAGGAGAAGAAATTGAAGAAAACGCTGAAGAATGGGCAGAACGATTTGCAGAAAAAGCAGAGAATTGGGCAGAGCGATTTGGAGAGAAAGTAGGTGATATTTTTGATGAAGATTGTAATGTAGATAGAAATTCTCATCATAATTCTGCATTTTTAGGGATTAATTCTCATCGTCCTTCTGCGGCTAAGGCGCGATTTTTAAATTTTGAAAATAGATATGGTAGCTATATTGAAAATGTAATTGACAATACAGCGGCGAAAAATGCAGGATTACAAGCCTTTGATTACGTTTATGGCATTGACGAATATCGTACAGGTGAAAATCAATCTTTAGGGGCTATTTTACATAAGTATGAACCTGGAGACAATGCAGAAGTCCTTTTTATTCGCAGAGGAAAGAAACAACGTAAACCAATTACCTTTATCGCCAAAAGTGAAGCCCGATTTAGTAATATTGATGAGTGTGATGAGGCATTTTTAGGTGTACGTCATATGACTACTAATAATCACTCTAAAGGAAATGTAGTTGTAAATCCTATTGAAAATTCAACAGCCGACCTCATAGGGATAAAAAAGGGAGATAGTCTTATAGAAATTAACGGTTACCCAATTTACGATTGGTCTGATGTTGCTACAGGTATAGATGTCATGAAACCTGGAGAAAAAATTAAAGTTAATATCCGCCGAAATGGTCAAGACAGATTGGTAAGCGGTATTATTAAATCTAAAAGAGAAACAGATACTTCAAACCATTGTAACAATAGGTCAGAGAATCAAAACGATAATGAAGACGATGATTTTAATCTAAATTTCGACATTGATACAGATGACAACAATGGTATCCGTATCAATAGAACTCCTACAAATGAAGAGCGTGCAGATATAGGAGATATGGAGGTTGTAGTTGAAGATTTGACAGGTGTTGATGCTGATAATATGAGAGCAAAATATGGTGTCGATATGCCAGTGGTGAGTAATTTACAAGTAAATCAGGTCAATGTTTTCCCAAATCCTAGTATGGGAATGTTTGCCTTGAAATTTAACTTACCACAAAATGGGGATACAGCTATACGTATTTTCAATAATCAAGGTAGAGAAATTTACAACTACGAATTGTCTGATTTTTCAGGAGAATTTGGAGATAATATTGACATTTCGCAAAATGGTGCAGGTTCTTACTTTCTAGCTATTACGCAAAATGGAAAAACAATGACTAAGAAGATTATCTTGCAGAAGAGGTAATTCGTGTTCCAAAAAATAAAAGGATAGGTTTAAATCCTCACTTGCTTCTTTTTAGCAAGTGGGGATTTATTATTTGGTAGTGGGTGAAAACGACTGATGCATACCTTTTACTCACAAGGTGACTTTGAGTCACCACGTGAGCATCCACCATTTTAATCCATTACTATTATTTAAAATGATTTCTTTATCAAAAGGTCTATTCTACTATAGATTTGCAAATATAATCTGGGATAACCCCTGTCGCTTTAATTTTAATTTGAGCCTCTTCTGCCGAAGTATTCCCTGTCAATACCAAAACTGTTGAAATACCAAATTTATTACCACCTAGGATGTCTGTATGCAGCGTATCTCCAACCATTAAAATATCCTTACGCTGAAAATTTCTAATCTTGTTTAACTGCTCAAATCCATACATAAACATTTGAGAGTCAGGCTTTCCATAATGAATAAATTGTCTTCCTAATATTTTTTCAACAAGAGCTGCAATACCTCCAGTAGCAATTGCGACATTGTTTTTAGAGACAGGATAAATCATATCAGAATTGGCAACAATCGCTGGAATTTCATATTTCCTAAGTAAATTTACCGTTGTATTTAAATCTTTATTCCAATCATATCCTTCATCATCCAAGAAAACAACCGCTGATATCTCATGCATATTGGCATCTGAAACCTTACTTATCGAAATCGGCTCTAAATCTGCTTCTCTAATATAATCTGCACTATTATTTGTGCCCAAATAAGCCACCTTGCCTTTCTTCCCTTTATTAACCAAATATTCCTTTGCCATCATACCCGATGTAATGATTTCGGTAGGTTTTATACCACGTAATCCTGCTTTTTCAAAGTTTTGTGCCAGTAACAAAGGACTGCGTGACGCATCATTAGTCAGTACGCGTAATGGCATTCCCATTAGGCGAATATGGTCTATGGCATCTTGCACATTAGGAATCAAACCAGCATGATTTTTTATCACTCCATACGAGTCTAAAAATACTGCTTTGTAGTTTTTTAAAACGCTTTTAAATGTTCTAGTACGCATA
>CAZQTE010000578.1:0-3233 GCA_964595615.1 uncultured Saprospiraceae bacterium | reverse complement strand
AATCTCATAATCTCAACGTTTTCAACGATTTATAAAAAAGTGTATAGGAGTGAAGAAAATGATAGGTATCGTCGTCAATATCTCGCACACATTCGCACAATTATTGAAGAAATTTTTGCGAGTCAGCAATATGTCAGTTTGGCGGAAAATCTTCGGAATTTGATTGAAGATGATGTCTTAGCAGATGAAAATAAATTCTATACCGACGATGATTTCTATGATAATTTGAATGAAACGGTGACAGATTTGGTAGATTATCCAGGTATTACGGACTTAATGGATGCGCGTACGGAATATTTACAAAGCTATCCGGGCTATCAAAATGCACCCAGTATTTCCAATTTGACAAATACGCCCACGACGATTAGTTCTGGTGGAAATGTATTCATTAATGCCGAAATAACGAATACAGATAATGTCATTTTAGCTTACCGCTATGGCGGAAATGGTATTTTTCAAAAAGTCAGTATGACGGATGACGGTACCCAAAATGACGGTGCGGCTAACGACGGTATTTACGGTGCAGAACTAACAAATATCGGAAACTCAATCCAATATTACATCTACGCCGAAAATGACGAAGCAGGACGCTTCTCACCCGAGCGCGCTGCCTACGAATTTCATTTGCTACAAGGCGAGGTCGAAGAAGGAGAAGTAGTTTTAAATGAAGTTTTAGCAAAGAATACAGACGGTACAGCGGATGAAGGAGGTGATTTAGACGATTGGATTGAATTGTACAATACGACTGATTTTTCTATTTCGATGACTGGTTTGTATTTGTCAGATAATGCTGAGAATTTGCAAAAATGGGCATTCCCAGATGTGGCGATTGCGGCAGATGATTATCTAATCGTTTGGGCGGATGAAGACCAAGAACAAGGAGCGTTACACGCAAATTTCAAATTGTCAGGCATGGGCGAGGTAGTATTTTTATCAGATGCAGATGGGAATATTTTAGATATGGTAGAATTTGGGGAGCAAACGGATGACCGTTCTTACGGAAGATTTCCAAATGGTACGGGCGACTTCACAGATATGCCACCAAGTTTTAGTGCAATTAATTCCTTAGTCAGCGATTTGAGCGAAGCAGGAGAGGAGACTTTTTCTATTTACCCAAATCCTGCGACTGATTTATTGCAGATAGAATTTTTGGAAGAAATGCCGAGAGAACTAAGGCTGTATTCTATAGATGGTAAGTTGATGAAGACACAGAAAGTTAGTACAGAACGCATTCTATTAGATGTGAAAGATGTGTCCGAAGGCTTATATTATGTGAGTTTGGTTTTTGAAAATCATATAGTATCAAAGAAAGTAGTGATACATTTGTAGACCCGTAATATGCCATATCTTCAAGATATGGCATATTTTATTGAGTAGATGCACTAATTAATTCTCTTACTTAACAAGATATGCCATATTCTGAAAATATGGCATATCAAGACAATCAGCAAACAAAATTCAAAAATAATGAAAAACATATACACCCTCTTTTTCCTAATAGCAGCTTGCACAATGCAAGCCCAAACCTTCACCAATTACACCACAGACGACGGACTCATCAACAACTCCGTCAACTGTCTCTGGGTAAATAACAACGACGAACTTTGGTTCGGAACACAAGAAGGCATCTCTCATTTTGATGGCACAACATGGACAAATTACGACACCAATTCAAGCCCAGAATTGGTCAATAACACCATTTTTGCCATATTCACAGACAACGAAGACAATCTGTGGGTCGGAACAGATTTCGGTGTAAATAAATTCGACGGCACAAGCTGGACGACTTACACAGAAGACGACGGATTAGCCGATAATCGTATCAAATACATCAATCAGAGCGCAGACGGCAGAATGTGGTTTGCGAATAACGACGGACTCAGCATTTTAGATGGTGATGCTTGGACAAGTTATACCGCCGATGACGGCATCTCATTTGGAGGAATTAACTTCGTGACCTTCGCCGATAACGGAAATGCTCTCTTAGGCACGCCACTAAGCGGCTATTTAGAATTTGACGGCACAAACTTCATCGCAATCACCGAAGAAGAAGGATTGTTAAATGATAAAATACGTTCGATAGCAGTCGCTCCAAATGGCAATCGTTGGATTGGAAATGCAGATGGAATTTCCGTTTTTGACCAAAATAACGACTTCATCACGCACCATGAATTGATATTTGAATTGCCGCCACCAGATGTTTTGAACCCTGTCGAAGACCTTGTCATTAGTTCTGGTGGACGTATTTGGGTAGGAGTTTATGTAGATTATTTGGTCACAGTAGGTGGTGTTTCGACCTATTTGGGAGCAGATTGGTCGGATTATGATGTGAATGAAGGATTGGTTGGACCAGTCGTGCGTCGTTTGGCATTAGACAGTCAAAATAACCTATGGGTAGCAACTGGAACGGGTATTTCTAAATTGAGCGATTTGCCAAGTTCAACGGCAAATCCAATTGTAGATAATGCCTTGAAAATGTTTCCCAATCCTACAGCGTCTGAGTTAAATTTAGAAATTCCTGCGGCACTATTGGGGACAGATTATCAAATTTATGATAATACTGGACGGTTAGTTAAAACAGGACGCGTGATTGCGGAGAGAATGACTATACAGGTGGGAGAATTGGCGCAAGGTGTTTATCGTTTGGCGATTGACGGTGTGTATTCTCGTCAGATTGTGAAATTGTAGAAATACAAATCAGCGAGAATGATACGATTTTGATACAAATTCTGTATGATTTTGATGATTTATCATTTTTTAGGCAGGAATACAAAGCGAGTATTATTTTAGACAGGATTAACGAGATTACAGGATTTTCTACTCTGACTTGTTCCCATTTTGACAATATAATTTACAAGTCAGAATGGGAACAAGTCAGAATAGGCACAAGTCAAAATTGTAATCCTGTAATCTTGTTAATCCTGTCTAAATTTTTTCACGAGAAAATATCTCTTTGGAAAAAAATCATAACAAACCTATGTCAATAAAATTGTTTTGTCCGACTTATGAATGACCAGCCCCAAAAGCCCAAATCAAAAAATCAGGCAAAACCTCCCCCCATGTCTTAGGATTATGTTCCCCACCTTCCACTTCTCTATACACAATATCAGCATACCCTTTCCCTTTCAATAATTTTATCAAATCCGTTGTGTCATCAATACTATCAATAATCCCATTCTTATTGCGGTCATCCGTCTCATCATTCGTACCCGTCTGAAACCAAAATTTCAAAT
>CAZQTE010000577.1:0-3236 GCA_964595615.1 uncultured Saprospiraceae bacterium | reverse complement strand
GGTTTAGTTTTTTGGCTATTTGTTGGAGGATTTCGGGGTTTAGGTTGGGGGTTCTTTTATTACCTTCTAATTCTGCTTGTCCGTTTTGTTTTGGGTAGAGATAAAGAGGGAAAGATGAAGGACCTCCTCTTCTGTACATATTGGTATCTGTCAAACAATTTGTAATATATAAACAGTCAAAATAATTGAGATTAGCAGCTTGCGGCTGCGCTACTAATATTAGTCCAAGATTGTCGTGTTTAAGATGATAAATGGTTTTTTCTCTTGCTCTACCAAGTAAATTTGTATCGTAATAAATAACACCTGTATCAAACGGACGATAAGAGTATTTAAAAACTTTCGATGAGTCAAATTCAATATTTAATCCAATTAAGTTATTCTCTAATTCTTTAGAATTAATAGCTACTAAATTCTTATCGTCATGTGTTTTAACACCACTAGATTTGAATAATAATAGTTCTGTGACAGCAAAATTTTTTAAATATTCCTTTTCTTCTTCAAAGTTTTTTGGTACAAAAAAGTAATTAGGTTCAACATTTGGTAATTCTTTGTAGTCAATATTTTTAATTGAATTTTTATTTAAAAAATCATATTTTAAATCCCTTTTACCAAATAATTCATGGTGGTAAATTTTACCTAATTCATCTTGATTTTTCTGACCTGTTTTTATGAATAAATTAATCGAAACCCCCTGCATAATATCAAAAACATTCATATCTACACTACCATCAGGAGCAGTTTCTTTCTTTTTGCTGTTTCCGTGTAGGTCAATTGTATATATTTTATCATAAGTCTTAAGTAGACTCCAACGTACTCCACGATATGTGAAATTATCTAAAAATCCATGTGGATTAATAAATGCTAAAATACCACTACCATTTTTCTCTATGTAATGCTGACCATAACGTAAGAATTTTACATAGTCGTCATTTATTGACTTTGAATTCCGTTCTTTTAGCTTAACTTTTCCTCCTGGTTCTTTTTTATAGTCTTCCATTAAATCCATAATCCATTTTCCCTTATTCGCACTTTCTCCACTATACGGCGGATTCCCAATCACACACATCACTGGCGTATCCCTTTTAATATGATTCGCCTCATTCGCCTCCGAACTCAGCCAACTACTAAACAGCGTCCCCGTATCTGGGTGATGTTCTTCCAGCGAGTTGGTCAAAAAGATATTAAAACGTTGATTTTTAGAGGATTTATAGCCCGTCTCTGTCAGTAGCATATCCAATTTTAGATGCGCCATAGAGTAAGAAGCCATGAGTAACTCAAAGCCATTGAGACGAGGGATTAAGTGTTCTTCTACATAGCCACTCCACGCGCCTTGCATGGCTTTAAAGCGGGTGCTGTAGATGTATTTGACTACCTCGGCGAGGAAAGTACCCGTACCTGTGGCGGGGTCGAGGATTTGGACTTTGTGGACTTCTTTTTCTATTTGTTTGTAGCCTGTTTTAGAGCGTTTGTCAGGCGTTTGGGTATTGAGTTTAATCTTTGTTTTGGAGGTGTCTGCGAGACCTTGCGGTAGGTCAAATTCTGTTTTTAGAATATCATCCACGGCGCGCACGATGAACTTGACGACGGGTTCGGGCGTGTACCAGACACCTCTTGATTTTCTTAGTTTTGGGTCATATTCCGCTAAGAAATCTTCGTAAAAGTGGATAATGGGGTCTTGCATCTGCGTACTCGCCCCAAAGTTTTTTAAGAGTTGCTCGACATTCGTGGCGCGATAGACCTCGGCGAGATTATCGACTGTAGTTTTGATGCGTTCGTCAATATCGGGACCTGCGACATAACCAAAAAGTTTGCGGAGGAAAGGATTGGATTTGGGGATGAGTTCAGCAGCTTCTTGTCTACTAAAATCATCCAAAGTCGGGTCATGTAGTCGTGCCGCAAACATTCCATAAGCCAAGGTTTGCGCATAAATATCTGCAAAAGCCTTTGGCGTCAAATCGTGAATAAGGATTTGTTTGAAAGTAGAATACTGGCTTTGGATGGAAGTATTTTCTTGAGTTTCCTCGTCGGAAGTAACGGCGCGTTCTAAGATATTTTGCAGTAATCGGGCTTTGGCAGCCATCATTTCTGCCAATTTTTTAGAAGACTTGATAGTTTGTCCGATGTAGGTGGCAAAATCAGCGAGCAGATTTTCAAACTTGGCAAAATTTTCAGGAATAGCTTTGACTGCACCGTTTTCTATCTCTGCGATACGAATTTCGTGGACCAGTTCGCCATTTTGAAAAAACTGAAACCAGACATAATCCGTAATAATGAGATTGTCTAAGGCTTTTTTATATCTTCCAAATTGCTCTTTGTAAGATTTGCTATTCAAGTCTTTGCCGATGTCTTTGGCTTCGATGTAGCCAATAGGAATTTTACCTTTGGTGATAACATAATCGGGATTACCACAATCGGTGACATTGGCGGGTTCGTTGGTTATTTCGACATCATTAATGAGTGCTCGGAATAGATTTTCAAAATCTCCTCGATATGAATGTTCTCTTGATATTCCAGATTTGTATCTTTTGTTGACAGTATCAAGGTATTGGCTAATGGTCATGGTGTGATTAGATTGTATGTGAGTGGTTTAGGAAATATTATAAAAATCAAAGATGCGTAATTTCAATTTAAAAGATAGGAAATGCGGGTTTTAAATGTAGAAAATTTTAAAATGATTAACAGTAACATCCACTAAGTACGTGACATTATTTATATGGGTAAATTTGAGAGAGAGATTTTTTCGTTAGTTTTCTTTTAAAAATCGTTGCATGGTTTGCATCACAGCCTGTCCCGTACTGACAAGTCGGGAGAACTATTTTTAAGAGGGAAATAACGGAAAAAAATCCTCTCAAAATGCCCAGATAAATAGTGTCAGGTACTTAAGTACCAAGTAAGGCAGCACGACTTCAGTCGTTTTTTGTGCTGTATTTGAGCGGGTTTATTGATTTTCGATAAAAATAAATATGTTTGTCGCACACTTCGATAAAAAGAAATGCTTGGACTATCCTATATTTGTCCAATCCTTTACCTAAGTAAAAGTAATTCAATAACTTGAGCCATTATACTTGTTTCCCGATAGGAATGCGGGACAGGCTTTTTTCCTTCTAAAAAACATCCCGACCTATCGGCACGGGACAGGCTAAAAAAATAGTTCTCCCGACTTGTCAGTACGGGACAGGCTGTGATGCAGACCATGCAACGATTTTTTAAATTTCTTAGAAGAAAAAATTACTACG
>CAZQTE010000576.1:0-3304 GCA_964595615.1 uncultured Saprospiraceae bacterium | reverse complement strand
TTTCCTACAAATTTTCAAAGAACACTTCCTGATTTATTGTTGGGTGGTTACAAATTTTGTATTAGCTATACAATTTCAAAATCATCTTAGTATAAAAAAGGCGAATATCGTCGCTTTTAATGACAAAAGGCAAAAGTACTTATGATTTTAAAGTCGAATCCAAATTCAAAGTACAAATTTAAATTTCAGCGCATTCTTGAACTTGAATTTGATACTTGGGCTTGAATTTTATTTTTTCAAAATATCGAATTCCACATAAGTCCAAAAAAAATTGCCGCATTCCTGGGGGAGAATACGGCAATCACGTTTTAATAATAATGTCGGGAAACTTCAATATTTTTTATTGCAAGTTAAAACCATTAACCATCTGCGTACGTGTACGAGGATTAGTAATTGTATCCAAGTCCAAAGTCGCATTCTCAAACTGCATCGCGTAAATTCTACGTTCACGCGCGCGGTCTAATTGAGATTTACTTTTCATGGTTAAACCTAAAAATCGTCCAATGCCACTAATACTCAACAAAGATTTTTTAGCAGTTTGAACCGCGTTTTCGTTACGGTTATTCATTAGGTCAACAGTCAATTTTAATTTCGCTTTTTTTAATACAGTCATGGTCGGGTTCGTTTTAATTTTTCAGTCGGGTTGTTTTCAAGTCGGGTAATTTTGGTTCTTTGACGTTTATTATATTAGATGTCGTTAAAACCGAAATCGATGCATGGATGTTGTATTCTTTTTATAAAATTTTTGTTAAAATCTATTAACAATCTTTTAATCTTGACATACACACCAATACTTTTCTTGCTTTTCGCCATCATAATCGGCTTAATAAATAGACGCATTATTCAGGTTTTCCCCCTACTCTAGTTCTTATCTTTATCTAAAAAGACGGTAAGAAGACAAAAAGGCTTGGGTTGCGGAAGATATTTTACTCTAAACTTCGATTTCGTAAAATCATTCATTTCTTAACAAAACTATATTTGGCTTATTATCGTTTAGAAAGATGTCCTATGGGCAATCGGCACTTGATTTGTTCTCATTTATAGACTTATTTGCAAATAAGTTTAAATATATAAAAAGACTTATCTTTGCGCGAAATTTCTCAGATGAGATTTTTGCTCGTTTTTTTGGAAAAAATTCGTTCTCCACCAGCGGGGGAACAAAAAGATTAGATTAATGATAGAAACGGATATTCTTATAATAGGTGCAGGACCATGTGGTCTGTTTACAGTTTTTGAAGCAGGTTTATTAAAATTGCGTTGTCACTTGATTGATAGCTTGCCGCAGCCTGGCGGACAGTTGACGGAGATTTATCCGAAAAAACCTATCTATGATATTCCTGGTTATCCATCTGTATTGGCAGGTGAATTGGTAGACAATTTAATGGAACAAATCGCGCCTTTCAAACCAGGCTTTACTTTGGGCGAACGCGCAGAGTCTATTGAGAAAATGGAAGACGGTCGTTTTAAATTAACTTCCAGTCGAGGTACAGTTCACGCTGCGCCTGTTATTTTCATAGCTGGTGGTTTAGGTTGTTTCGAACCACGCAAACCGCCTATTGGCAATATCGCTGATTTTGAAGATAAAGGTGTTGAGTACATTATCAAAGACCCAGAATTTTACCGCAATAAAGACGTCGTGATTGCTGGTGGTGGAGATTCTGCTTTAGATTGGACGATTTTCTTGGCAGATGTGGCGAATGATGTTTCCTTAGTTCACCGTCGTACAAGTTTCCGCGGTGCATTAGATAGTGTGGAAAAAGTAATGGAGTTGGCAGAAAGTGGTAAGATTAACTTGCTTACAGAAGCACAGGTAACTGGTCTAAATGGTAATGGAAAATTAAACGAAGTCATCATCAAGCATAAGACTGAAGGTGAGATGACGAAAAAAACAGACCACTTCATTCCCCTTTTTGGTCTCGCACCAAAGTTAGGCCCGATAGCAGAATGGGGCTTGAATATCAATAGAAATGCCATTGAAGTAGATACCGTTGATTACTCAACAAATGTACCTGGTGTTTTTGCGATTGGAGACATAAATACCTACACAGGAAAATTAAAATTAATCTTGTGTGGTTTCCACGAAGCAACAATTGCAGTTCAATCTGCTTTTAAAATTATCCACCCTGACCAAAAATTGTCGTTTAAATATACGACGGTGGCGGGTGTTAATGGATTTGAAAAATAAATATGAAATATGAAGTATGAAATATGAATGTTTCAAGCAAGCATCGTATTCATACTTCATATTTTATATTTCATATTTAAAAAAGAATGGTAAAAATAACCGTCATAGACCGCGAAGATAAACCGCATGTATTGGACGCGCCTACGGACATGAGTATGAATCTCATGGAGTTGTGTAAAGCTTACGAATTGCCTGTAGAGGGAACTTGTGGAGGCATGGCTTTGTGTTCGACTTGTCATTGCTATGTGCAAAATGAAATTGAATTACCTGAACCTTCAGAAGACGAAGAAGATATGCTTGACCAAGCTTTCTTTGTAGAAGATAATTCTCGTTTGGGTTGTCAATTGAAACTAACTGATGACTTGGACGGCTTGGTTGTAAAATTAGCCCCGACTGCGGGTTAAAGAGTTATGAGTTGAGGGGTTGAGAGTTTGCGAAGTATATCTTACCTTTGCACTTCTAATCGAAAAAATATAAAATTAAGTAACTGGAAGGTGTCGAACACTTCACATATATAGAAGCAGTAATATTAGTTTTACCAAGAAATTTAGTAAAAGTAGTGCCTGACACCTGTTTTAAGGAAAACATACAAAAACAGGTGTCAGACACTTCCTTTATCTTTTTTTTGCGGTAAAATTTAAATTTTAGCTCTTTTAATAATTTAAGTGTCCGACACCTTCGCGGTAAAAAATAAATATAATGGCAATTATTATTACAGACGAATGTATCAACTGCGGCGCATGTGAACCAGAATGCCCAAACAACGCTATCTACGAAGGTGGTATCGAGTGGGCAATGGAAGAAGGTACAACCGTTACAGGAGAATATACTTTGGAAACGGGTGCTTCAGTAGATGTTGCAGCGAAATTAGAACCAGTAGAAGATGATTATTACTACATCGTGCCTGACAAATGTACGGAGTGTAAAGGTTTTCATGAAGAACCACAATGTGCGGCAGTTTGTCCAGTAGATTGTTGTGTTCCTGACCCTGACCGTGAGGAAACGGAGGAAGTTTTGTTAGCGCGTCAAGCGCGTTTACACGCATAATTCTTTGTCTCTTTAATACATCGAAAAAAGCCATTTGCTGTTCATTCGGCAAATGGCTTTTTCATGTAAGTA
>CAZQTE010000575.1:0-3311 GCA_964595615.1 uncultured Saprospiraceae bacterium | reverse complement strand
TAAGCTTAATTTTTTGTCAGTAAGTCAAAAAACATTGACTAATTATTGTGCATCATGTTTTGTTATTTTCATTTAGGAAAATTTTTTCGAAATTATTGATAACAATCAGGACATGGCTTATTTTATATACTTAAATATTTTTGAGATAATTTTCAATAAAGTAGTATTAACAAGAGGTATCTCATTATTCCATATAACACAATCTGTCATAGATTGATAATTCTATTAACATAAAAAATAATCTTCAAAATGAACAAAGCTTACAATTATTTTGGAGAAATCTACACTTTAACAGAAAAGAAAAAGCTTATGTCCAACAATTACACATTTGGTTTTTATTCCAAAGGTCTCACATTGATGTCACTTTTAGTCTTGTGTGTCTTTGGCTTTGCCACTGCTCAAGCTCCGACAATTGTTTCTACTCCGGAGAACCTGTCTTACGAGACTTATGGTTCTGGTTTTACTCAATTAAATGATTGGGTAGAAAATAATGGTAATGCTCAGATTACTCCAGCTGATGGATGTGGTCCTGCCGTTTGGTCAAACAATTTTGACATCCAAGACTACAATCCTACATGTGGTTTTTATGCAGGTTCTGTAGCCGTAACATTTACTTACACAGATGCATGTGATAACGTAATTAGTTACACAAGAACGGCAACATTAACTGATGATACGCCTCCGACATGTGTTAAGCCTTACGATTTAACAATTGCTTGTGACGATGAAAACTTTGATGCTACAATTGCATCTTACACTGCATACTGGGGACCAGTTACAGATTTAAGTCACCCGATTACAATTACTAGCTCTTACTCTGAAGACGCATTTGATGAGAATGGTCAACAGACAATTACTTGGGTATTTACAGATGCTTGTGGTAATACACGTACTTGGACGGCGGTATTAACAGTTACTGGAGATTGTTCTGGTGTTTTAACTGTGGTGCCTCCGACAAATGTCAACTTGTCTTGTGAAGATGATATACCAGGAGTTGGTGTGGATGCGACAACTACTTGTCCTGATGGCATTGTAAATGTAGAAGACAGTGAAGTTGTGACAGAAATGGGGTGCTCTGGTTCTTTCACTATTGTACGTACTTATGTAGTAAGTGATAACTGTGGTAACACAGAAACAGTAACTCAAACTATTGTAGTTGAAGATAACACTCCTCCTGTATTTACTTTCGTTCCAGAAAGTGCAGATGTAGGATGTGATGGCTTCCCTGGTGATTTTGGTAATCCTGAAGCTTCTGATGCTTGTGGTGAGGTAGTTATTACTTTTGTAGATAGCAGTGATCCATTGACTTGTGATGCTGATTTTGACATTACTCGTACTTGGACTGCAACTGATGAATGTGGAAATGTTGCAACTGCTGCACAGACATTTACTGTATGGCCAGATGCTGAACCACCAACAGTTACTTTTGTACCTTCTGATTACACGATTACTTGTCCTGAAGAGCCTGTATTTGGTGAGCCAATTGTTAGTGATAACTGTTCTGGTTTTACTATGTCTATGGAAATTACTTCTACAGGGTCTTGTCCAGATGCTTATACTACGACTAAAACTTGGACGTATGTAGACGGTTGTGGTAATTCAAGATCAGAGTCTCAGACCATTACTGTTTTAGCAGAACCAGTTGCTCCTACACTTGTGGTTACTCCTCCGACAAATTTTGATATAGATTGTTCAGATCCAGTTCCTGGTTCAGTAGTTGATGCTACGACTACTTGTCCTGGCGGAGATATCAGTATTGTAGAGTCGGAAAATGTTGTATCAAATGGTTGTTCTGGTTCTTTTGTTTTAACAAGAATTTACGAAGTAAGTGATAACTGTGGAAATAGTGAAACAGTAACGCAAACAATTACTGTTACGGACAATACGCCACCAGTATTCTTTGTTGTTCCAGAGAGTGGTGATGTAGGATGTACTGCATACCCTGATGGATTTGGTGAGCCTTCTATAGGTGATGCTTGTGGTGAATATACTTTAACTTTCGAAGATGAATTAGCTCCATATATCTGTGATGCTGATTTCAATATTACACGTACTTGGACTGCAACAGATGAGTGTGGTAATGTAGCAACAGCTTCTCAAACATTGACTGTATGGCCTGATGTTGAGGCACCTACATTTACTTTTATTCCTGGTTCACAGACAGTCCAATGTGGTGAAGCTATCGAATTTGGTACACCAACAATCGTTGATAACTGTACAGAATTAACAATCTCTGAGGCAGTATCTGCAACAGGTTCTTGTCCAAATGGATACACTACAACTAAAACATGGACAGCTACTGATGCATGTGGTAACACAGCAGTAGAGTCTCAAACAATTACTGTAATCGCTGCACCAGCACCAATTACTTTAGCATTTGAGGCAATGCCTGCAAGTAAATCTGCACTTTGTGGAGATAATACAACTTTTGATACTCCTGTAGTATTAAGTAACTGTGATGCAGGATACGATATCAGCTCAGTTGATAATAAAGTTTCTTTAGGCTGTGAAGGTAATAGTGAAACTACTCGTGTTTGGACTGCAATCGATGAATGCGGAAATACAGCTACTACTTCACAGAAGATTGTAATGACTGATATTACTTCACCAGAGTTCAATCTTGTGAATCAACAATTGACAATGACACAGTCAGAGTATGACAATTGGACTACTCCAGAAGTATTTGCTACTGATGAGTGTTCTACTGTTTCACTTTCTGATGTTTCAGTATTTGAATATGCAGACGGTCGTGTTGGATACTCTTGGATTGCTACTGATGAATGTAGTAATAAGAAAAGTTTATCTATCTTAGTTGCTGTTGTTGAAGATGAAAATCCTTCATTAGGTGGT
Organism: uncultured Saprospiraceae bacterium; assembly: GCA_964595615.1. Lineage (GTDB taxonomy): Bacteria > Bacteroidota > Bacteroidia > Chitinophagales > Saprospiraceae > JAHDCG01. Next base: position 461 of record CAZQTE010000575.1, on the reverse strand, counting down.
GGCTTAGAACCGACAACTGTTCAGGACATGATTGTTTATCCTAATCCTACAGCTGGTGATTTAACTATCAATTTTGTTTCTCAAGATTCGGGAGATTCAACTGTTGATATTATTGATTTAAGTGGAAAAGTATATTCTACTAAAATAGTGGAGACTTACAAAGGTTCTAATACTTTAGAGTTTAATGTAAATCACTTACCAGTAGGTACTTACTTTGTACGTATGGATAATGGGAAAGAAGTCATTTCTCATAGATTCGTTAAGTTCTAATTAGAATCTTAAAAGTAGGTTCTCTGACAAAGCACGGGATTTGTCAAAGAACGTAAAAGTACAAAAAGCGACTTGTGGCATTTGCTACAAGTCGCTTTTTTATTGGAATTGTCCTATATGTTATTTTTCTAGAAACGCAATTAGAGCCCGCACTGCTTTTCCTCTATGTGAAATCTTATTTTTCTCTTTAG
>CAZQTE010000574.1:0-3315 GCA_964595615.1 uncultured Saprospiraceae bacterium | reverse complement strand
ACCAAGTGTGGTGGTTTAATTTTATAGAAGACGAAGGTAAGCCTTTTTTGAAAATAGACTTGTTACCTTTATAAAATGCTTTACTGAAATTTGACTTTCTTCGCTAATTTTCTTCAAAAAATTCTTGAATATTCCCTCTATTGAATATTTTTTTGGAGGTAAGTAGCAGAGAATTTTATAAGGGTAACAAGTCTAATACTATCTAAAAACTAGGTGTGAGGAAAAGAGGATTTAGAAGTCAAAGGCGAAACTGACTTCTGACCGCTGACTCCTGACTCCTCAAACAAAAAAAATGAACAAGACATTAAAATCTCTTTTAGCTATAGCTGTTGTATATCTACTTATTTCTTTTGGAAAACAATGGTATATGACTCCAAAATTTGATAGTGGAGAACAAATTCCAGCCTTTACAGCAACTTTGAAAAATGGCGAAGAGTTTTCTTTATCTGATCTACAGGGCAATATGGTCTTATTAGACTTTTGGGGAAGTTGGTGCGGACCTTGTCGTGCTAAAAATCCTGACTTGGTGAATATCTACGACCAGTATCATGGTAAAAAATTCAAAGACTTTAAAGATTTTGAAATCGTGAGTGTAGGAATCGATAAAAAAGAAGCTGCTTGGAAAAAAGCCATTGATAGAGATAATCTGCACTGGAACCATCATATTTTGGACGTGGCAACTAACTTGAAATTTTTCAATGGTGTGGTTGCAAAAGAATTTGGAGTAAAAGAAGTGCCTTCTAATTACCTGTTAAATGCGAAAGGTGAAATAGTTGGAGTGAATTTGAAAATGCACGAATTAGAAGAACGCCTCCGTAACTCAGCTTTCTAAGCTGAGTAGCCCGTACAACAGCTTTCCAAGCTGTGAATTTCTCAGCTTGAAAAGCTGAGCTACGAGCAAAAGAAAACGCCTCCCAGAACTTAATCTAAGAGGCGTTTTATAGTGGGCAATGAAGGATTCGAACCTCCGACCCCCTCGGTGTAAACGAGGTGCTCTGAACCAACTGAGCTAATTGCCCTAACTTATAAAATTTCGCTATGCTTCCAAAGCGGGTGCAAATATGGGAGTAATTTTATTATGATGCAAGCCTTTTTCGAAAAAAAATAAAAAAAAATTATTTCTCTTCTTTTACTCTCAATTCTCAAAGTATTATATAATTTTGTAATTCGATTTTTACAACATACTTATCCTGCACAGCAACAAATAAAACGAACAACTTTTTATATTTTTCATTTTTAAGCAAATCTAATTATTTTGTTTTTTTGAGGCAAAAAAATCATCTCTATCTTTTTTTGAGATATTCGTACTTTAGCGGTCGCAATTAATAGTAGATTTTCGTAAAATGAACTCAAGGATATGTTTTTTACGTGTTCTTGAAAAAATGGCTCACAAACATGCTCTCACCAGATAAGTATCTTAAAAATTACATTGACGGAAAATTAGTGCCAGCAGACTCTGGAAAATATTTTGACAATACAAATCCTGCGACAGGAAAAGTATATTCAAAAATTCCAGACTCTACAAGCAGTGATGTTCAAAAAGCTTACGAAGCAGCAGAACGTGCGTTTCCAATATGGTCCAGTATGGGCACAGAAAAACGCTATCGAATTCTTAATCGCTTGGCAGATATAATTGAGCAGTATACTGAACCCTTTGCACGTGCAGAGAGTATTGATAGCGGAAAGCCATTCTCCATGGCAAGTACGATTGATATTCCACGCTCGCAGGCAAATTTTCGTTTTTTTGCAACTTCCATACTCCATTTTAGTTCAGAGTCACATCATACCGAAAATCAAGCGATTAACTTTACTCTACGTCAGCCGATTGGTGTTGTAGGCTGTATCTCTCCTTGGAATTTACCTTTGTATCTATTCTCTTGGAAAATTGCTCCTGCCCTAGCGACGGGTAATTGTGTGGTTGCAAAACCATCGGAAATAACACCGATGACAGCTTATTTACTTTCTAAAGCTTGCATCGAAGCGGGTATGCCTTCAGGTGTACTTAATATAGTGCATGGCTATGGTCACAAAGCAGGTCAAGCGATTGTCGAGCATCCAAAAATTAAGGCGATTTCTTTCACGGGGGGCACAGGTACAGGTAAGAAAATCGCGGCGACGGCTGCACCAATGTTTAAAAAATTATCCTTAGAACTTGGGGGTAAAAATCCGAATATCATTTTTGCAGATTGTGATTTTGACCAAATGATGGTGGATACTTTACGTTCTTCTTTTTCTAATAATGGACAGATTTGTTTGTGTGGTTCACGTATTTATGTTGAACGTTCGATTTATGAAAAATTTAGAGAGGAATTTGTCAAGAGAACACAGTTTTTAAAAGTGGGCGACCCATTCTCTGCCGTGACAGACTTGGGTGCACTTTCTTCCAAATCGCACATGGAAAAAGTACAATCTTATCTCCAATTAGCAGAGGTCGAAGGCGGTACTATTCTTTGTGGAGGTACGGAGGTTGAAGTTCCTGGCGAGTATGAAGGCGGCAGTTTTTTGCGTCCTGCTGTTATTGAAGGATTATCTAATACCTGTCGCACCAATCAGGAGGAAATCTTTGGTCCGGTAGTCACCATTCAAGCTTTTGATACCGAAGATGAAGCAATTGCTTTGGCAAATGATATTAATTATGGATTAGCTGCGACGGTTTGGACACAAGATATTTCTAAAGCACATCGTGTGGCAGAACAATTACAATCGGGTATTGTCTGGGTAAATTGTTGGATGGTGCGTGATTTACGGACGCCGTTTGGTGGAGTGAAGAGTTCGGGTGTGGGACGTGAAGGTGGATTGGATGCTCTGCGTTTTTTCACAGAGACTAAAAATGTTTGTGTGAAATACCGTTAATAAATATGAAGTATGAAATAGGAATGGCGGGGCTTTGTCTCGCCATTTTTTAATAGGAGTATTTTATGAAAAATGAAATGAAGCATGGGACTGCGGTTATCGTGAAAAACTTTGAGATTGAGACAGATAAAACAGACTTTTCAGATGCTGAATTGTTTGATATTTTGAGTCAGCAAATTTCGGATATGTTGGAGCGCAAACCCGAATATCTTTTTAGTTTGATGTATCGTATGGATGTTTTGGAAGTAAAGATTAAAGCAGCTTTGCATCCTATGGCGGAAGATTTGCCCTACATCGGTTTAACTAAATTGGTCTTGGAGCGTCAGCGAGAACGTAATCGGACGCGGGAAATGTATAAACAAAGTCCAATTGAAGATTTGGAGGAAGGTTTAGAATATTAAAAATTAAGTAAGTAAAAGTGATTTAATAAGTTGAGCCATAATGCGTAGTAATTTTTTCTTC
>CAZQTE010000573.1:0-3329 GCA_964595615.1 uncultured Saprospiraceae bacterium | reverse complement strand
TCGTGGACACAATTCGTTGCATCTGTTACAGTTAAGGTGTAATTACCCGCTGATAATCCCATGATGTCCTCTTCAAAACTTCCATTTGACCAAGCGAAATCATAAGGTGCTAATCCACCCATCGTCGTCACATCAATCAAACCGTCATTGGCAGTCTTACATCCTGCACGCTGAATGAAGGCATCCGCGACAATTGGCGTTGGCTGCGAAACAGTTTGCTCAATGCTTTGCGTACAACCATTGTCGTCTGTCACCGTCGCCATGTAAGTGCCTTCTGCTAAGTTCTCAACGATTGCAGTTGTTGCGCCATTATCCCAATTGTAGATGTAATCTGGCGTACCGCCCATTACTTCCAAAGTGATAGAAATATTGTCTGTATTTCCACAATCCGTTCCGCCTTGAATAGCATTAATCACTAACTCGTCAGGAGACGATACCGTTTCCGTTTCAATCAATTGACAGTCATTATCGTCGGTAATAGTTACAGTGTATTCTCCTGCTGGTAGATTTTCTAAGTCTTCGGTTGTCGCTGAATTTGACCATGCGTAAGCATAATCACTTCCAGTATCCAATGTACCACCAGAAACAGAGACTTCAATTGCCCCATTTTCACTATCAAAACAAGAAGCTGCAATGGCATCTAATGTTCCAATCATTGGTGTCGGTTGAGAGATAATGTAAGTTTCAATTCCTTCACAGCCCTCAGCATCTGTAACCGTCACCGTGTAATCTTGCGCAGCCAAACCTGTCGCTAAATCCGTCATTTGACCATCACTCCATAAGTAATCAAAAGGCGCTGTACCGCTACCAACAACTTGAACTAAGATAAGTCCGTCTTCTTCTCCAAAACAAGAAATATTTTCCTGTGTTTCAGATAGAACCAAACTACCTGTTTGCGTAATTGTCGCACTTTCAACTGATGTACAACCATTGTCATCTTCTGCGGTCAATGTGTAAGTTCCAGCAGTTAAGTCCGTGATTGTCAATGTTGTTTCACTATTTGACCACATCAAATCATAGTCACCAGATGCCGTTGTACCGCCCGTTACTGTTGCCGTAATAGAACCTACAGTTGCGCCGCCACAAGTGATATTTGTTTCATCTAATGTTATCAAAATCGGCAATGGTGCAGTGACATCGTAGCTCATTTCAGCCGTACAATTATTTTCGTCTGTTACTGTGACAAGATAAGTGTCAGCGGATAGATTTATGATATCTTCTGTCATGTCGCCATTTGACCAGATGTATTCATAATCACCTGTACCGCCCGTAGTCGATAAGAAAATAGTACCGTTTGTATCAACCCAACATTCAGGATTTTCGATAACGTCTTCTGTCAATACTAATGGATTTGGTGTGGAAACCGTAGCTGTTTGTGTTGCCACACAGCCATTGTCATCCGTAGCCGTCACCATGTAAACGCCAGATGCTAATCCACTAATATTTTGTGTTGTTGCCTCATTTGACCAGACAAAATCAAAGTCTGCTTGACCATTATTAGTGGTGATATTGATAGAACCATTTTCATCGCCATTACATGCTACGCCCGTAGGTGTTGCCGTTAAGCTAAACTCTGCTGGTTCAATGATTTCTGCACTGGTATTGATTGAAAATCCTGTATTATCCGTCACTGTTACTGTGTAAACACCAGCTGCTAAATCACTGATAGTTTCCATTGTCTCGTCATTCGACCAAAGAATAGTAAATGGCATTGTACCACCTTCTATCTCCAATGAAATACTACCATTATCCAATCCAAAACAAGTAATCTGTGTCGCTGTCGGAATAACTGATATTCCTCCTGGGGAAGTTACAGAAACCGTTTCTACAATTTCACATTCATTCTCATCCGTAATTGTCACCGTATAAGTTCCAGCAAGAATATTTCCTAAATCTTCCGTTGTCTCAGTATTCGACCAAAGGAAGCTATATTCGCCAGTTCCTCCCATTACCGTTAAGTCAATACTACCGTCTGCCGTTGTTGGCTGAGAAGCTTGCATTGTGGTTGTACTTGCCGTTAATGCTGTTGGTTCGTCAATCGTATAAGTTTCGATAAATTCACATTCACCACCGTCCGAAATCGTGACGCTATACTCCCCCGCTGTTAACTGAGAAATATTTTGCGTCGTCGCTTCGTTTGACCATAAGTAATCATAAGTTCCGCCTCCGCCTTGTGGTGCGAGATTGATGCTACCTGTATTGTCTCCATTACAATTTACATCAACTATCGTCTCCTCAGCACTAATCAAACTGGCTGGTGTGACACTAAATGTCTCTGTATAAGTACAGTCATTTTCATCCGTAATTGTTACGGTATAGTCTCCAGCAATTAGGTTTGTAATGCTCGCCGTTGTTGCTTCATTTGACCATAAATACGCGTATGCCCCTGTTCCTCCTGTTGGTGCTAAAGTAATGCTACCACTCATCGGATTGTCACATAAAACATTGCTTATCAATTCATTGTAAACTAATGCTTCTGGCTGTGTGGTGTCAAATGAGCTACTCGTCATCAATCCGTCGGCATCTGTTGCGGTTACATTATAAGTTCCTGCTTCGAGTGCGTCAATTATTGCGGTTGCGCCAATTGATGTGCCTGGATTTGCTGCATTTTCCCAGTTGTATGTGTACTCTTCTACTCCTCCCGATGCGTTGACAGTTAAGGAACCGTCTGCATCTTCAGGACAAGAAACATTTTGCGAAGCAGTTAGAGAAATAGCTAAGACATTCGGGTCGGTTAGCGTGTAAGTTGCTAAGGCATCTGTAGCCACACACCCGTTTGCATCCGTTACGGTTAGGTCATAATTACCTGCGCCGATATCATTCAAACTTGATGTTGAATAAGTATCTGTGCCGTCTGACCAATTGAAAGTATAAGGAGACTCTCCCCCACTCGGCGCTGTCAAGATGCTACCGTCATTGCCGCCTGCTGTTGTAGGATTGGTGACTTGTGCATTAATTGTAAATTCAGTTGGTTCGCCAATGGTAATTGGATTACTCACCGTTACAATACCTGCGGCATCTGTTGCGGTCAAAGTATAAGTACCTGCTGGTAAATCAGTCAGTGGATTGTTGTCGCCACCATTTGACCATGCGTATGTGTATGGTTCTGTACCGCCGCCAATAGTTGCTGTAATTTGTCCTGTTTCATCTCCAAAACAATCAATCTCTTGTGTGATATTCAATGCGATATCTAATGCGCCAGGCTCATTTACTGTATAAGAAGCGGTAAATGTACAGCCATTTGCATCTGTGACTAATACTATATAAGTTCCAACAGATAGGTCAGAAATATCTTCGGTGTCTGCCATAAATACATCGCCGTCAGACCA
>CAZQTE010000572.1:0-3331 GCA_964595615.1 uncultured Saprospiraceae bacterium | reverse complement strand
ACGAACATTCGTGTAAAAACCTACGCTAAGGATACAATTCCATTCCTGCTCTCAAAGCTCCTTCAATCTTCCCATCGAGTTCTTCCGCCCCAGGAAACATAAATTCATCCGCATCATAAATTTCGCGACTATACCTAAAAACAGCAAACGACCAATTGTCCATTTTACCATTATACTTGAGTCGCCCCAATTTGGTTTCAATAGTAGGCGCATCTTGGGCAGCCAATTTTTTTATTGGAATCCCCATTTTTTGAGCCATTATTTGACGGAAAGTGTTCGCAATATCTACTTCTTGCTTTTCTGCTTTTGCCAAGTAAGCAAACTGCCCACGAAAAGACATTTTGAAAGCCGTTTGGTGTTCTTGATTGAAGGTTTCTACAATTTTTAAGACTTCACCTTTTATTTCTTTCGAAATTGATTTTGCCATATCATTATTTTAATTCTTGAACATAATTCCAAGCACTTCCGTAAGAAATGCCCAGTTGTTTACTAATTTGTTTGATGGAGATTTTATCATCGTATAATTCTTTAATTTTTTGACGCAAATTTCCATTCAGCTTCGGGCGAGAAATGCGCTTACCTTGTGCTTTTGCTCTCGCCATTCCTGCTTTTACTCGTTCGCTAATCAAGGCGCTTTCAAATTGCGCCAAAGATGCCATAATGCTAAAAATCAATTCTCCTTGAGGCGTTGTCGTATCAATGTTTTCTTGGTAAGAAATAAAATCAACACCCAAGGAACGAAACTCATTTAAAGCATTAACCAATGCTTGAGTGGAGCGAGCAAAGCGGTCATATCGCCAAACTAAAACTACTTCAATCTGCCGTTTTCTTACCAAATCCAGCATTGTTTTGTATTGCTCTCGCTGCTCCGTTTTACCAGAAGCATAATCTACATATTCACCTGTTACTTCAAATCCTCTTCGTTGAGCAAACTCTCGAAGTTGCAATAATTGCGTTTCAGGGTCTTGCCCTTTTTCCAGAGTGGAGACTCTGGCGTAGATGGCTACCCGTTTTTTTGCTGCTGGTTTCATGTCATAAAGGTACTCCTTTTTGATATACTTTTGTCGTTTTATAAACGCCTGATTGTCAAGGGATGTTTTTCCATTTTTCAAACACCCTTTTTGATAGGGTAAAAATTTAGTTTTACAATGAAGCATACCAAAGCAGCACTTTCAAAATTAGCGAAATTTACACCACAAGATTTAACGCTCATTCAAAGCCGACGAGGAGAACACAATCGCTTGGGATTTGCCTACCAATTAGCTTTTGTGAAATTATACAATCGTTTTCCAACTCAACCCCCTTTTGAAATCGTTACGGAGTTGCTCACTTTTGTTAGTCTTCAATTAAAACTTGCCTCGGATGCCATCAAACAATATAGCCATCGCGAAACGACTATTTGGGAGCACCAAGACCAAATTCGTAGATTTCTGAAGTTATCCAAATTTAGCGAAATAGAAGCCACTACGGTTGAACGTTATATTTTTGACCAATCTTGTCAATTGGAACAAACGCACGCTTTATTGGCTTGCCTTCGAGATTTTTTACGTCAGCAAAAAGTAGTTGAACCTTCTGAATCTACCTTAAAAAGATTAATTCAACAGGAACGTCAAAAAGCAAGAGATTATATTTTTGAAAAAATAAATAGCCTACTTTCCGATACTCAAAAACAAAACATTGATGCCCTACTTCAAACCGATGGAAAGGTGTATTCTACTTTGCATCACCTAAAACAAACTCCACAGAGAGCTTCTGCTAATGGCATTATTAAAATTGCGGAGAAATTGGATTTGATAGAAAAAGTTGGCATTTCTTCTATTGACTTATCTTGGCTCAATAATAATTTACAACGCTCCATGAATCGCCATGTCAGAAAATCTACCGCTACCAGAATGCGGAAAATAAAAAAGAAACGACGGTATGCACTGATGGTTTGCTTTTTAAAACAGCACTATCAGGACATGACAGATAGTTTAATGAAAACGTATGACAAGGTAATCAATCAAATGTACACCAAAACGGAATCGGATTTAGATAAGCATCACCGAAAGCAACGCAAGTCTGTGAAAAAATCACTGTTAACTTTTGAGTTTTTAGCCAATACCATTTTGGATGAATCTGTTGATGATGCTTTGTTAAGAATCACCATATTTGACCAAATCGCTAAAGATGATTTAACGACTAAAAGAAATCAAGTCAGCGATTATCTGAATGGCAAGCACAAAGACGTATTTACCCTGCTTGTCAGCAATCGGTTTGGTTATTTACGCAAATTTTCGCCTACGCTTTTGGCCCATTTATCAATAGAAAAAGAGGATGCTAAAAATGATACTTTGATTGAAGCAGTCAAGATACTCAAGCAACTCAATGAATTAGGTAAACGTAAATTAGACCAAACAACACCTACGGACTTTATGCCACCTGTTCTTGAAAATGTAGTGATTCAGGAAGATGGACAGCTTCATAAACCCGCTTGGGAATGTGCTTTACTGACAACTTTGCGAGACCATATTAAATCAGGGAATATCGCCATTAAAAACAGTAAACGATATGGACATATCGACGATTTTTTTATGCCTAAAAAACAATGGGATAACCGTAGAAAATCCTTTTTTCAAAGAGCAGGTTTACCTCAAGATTCAAAAAGTGTTGAAGCCTTTTTAACTCAAAAACTTAATGCTGCTTTCGACCGTTTTTTAACAACACTCTCCTCGAACAAATATGCACAACTGGATGATAAAGGATGGAAAATTTCAAAAGATGAAACGGTAAGTTTGTCCGCTAAACAGGAGAAGGAACTAAATAAAATAAAGCAATATTTAAGCAAACACATACGCTTAATTAAACTGCCTCAATTATTGATTGAAGTAGATAATGAACTCCATTTTTCTCAATTCTTCATGAGTTCTTCTCAACAAAAAATGCCTTGTGCAGAAGATATTCGTGCCATTATGGCAACCGTTATGGCACAAGGCTGCAATATTGGAACTTACACCATGTCGCACTTGATTAAAGACGTTTCTTACCCTAAAATGAAAAATATAGCTGACTGGTTTTTGACGGAAGAATCTCAGAGAAGTGCTTTAGCAATTTTGGTCAATGCGATTAGCAATTTAGAGATTACCAAATATTGGGGTGACGGAAAAACTTCCAGTAGTGACGGGCAGCGATTTAGTTGGCGTAAAAAAGTATTGGAGCAATCTTATAGCCCTAAGTTTAACGATTTTGCCTTGGAATTTTACACTTTTATTGCGGATAATTATGCCCCATTTTTTGCCACTCCTAAAGAATGTGCCGATAGAGATGCACCTTATGTGTTAGATGGATTACT
>CAZQTE010000571.1:0-3335 GCA_964595615.1 uncultured Saprospiraceae bacterium | reverse complement strand
GAAGAAAAAATTACTACGCATTATGGCTCAACTTATTAAATCACTTTTACTAATAATAGGAAATTATCGAGACATAAGAGTCTACGGTACCTATACAGCTGGGCAAATTTAATTTAGACTTTTTGCAGTTTTATGAATTGCGACCTTGAAGAGGTCTACAAGCGTAGCTCCATGCGAAGCTTGGGGTTAAATATTGGTGTAAATGGAGCGACTTTGAAGAAGTCTACAAAAAACTTGTCGACTTCTTCAAAGTCATTCCGATTAGCTTAATATTTAACCTCAAGCTTCGCTTGAGGCTATTTTTGTTGACCTCTTCAAGGTCACCAACTAATTACCCATCTGTATAGGTACCGTAGGACATAAGAGCTAAGAAGCCCGAGGGCATTAACCTGAGCACTGACTCTTCTCTCTTGACTCCTAAAAAAATAATTATGAAAGCAATAACCAGCATTTTATTCTGCCTTATCTTTCTCCAAATCCAAGCACAAACTACACAAAATATCAAAGGTACAGTACTAGACAAAGACACGCGACAGCCGCTCATTGGAGCAACGGTTGAAGTTACTGATTTGGAAGTAACAAAAGGAACTGTCACCGATATTGACGGTAAATTCGTTATCGAAAACGTACCAACTGGGCGACACGACATCCAAGCCAGCTATCTTGGTTACGACCCGACAGTTATCGAAGGAGTTGTCCTAAATTCTGCCAAAGAATTGTTTCTTGATATTAATTTAATTGAGTCGGCGGTCATGATAGAAGGCGATATTACCGTCATCGCCAAAAAACGAGGAAATGAACCATTAAACGCAGCTGCACTGGTTTCCACACGATCATTCTCAGTAGAAGAAACGCAGCGTTACGCCGCTTCTGCGAATGACCCTGGGCGTATGGCGATGAGTTTCCCTGGCGTACAGCCTAGTCGAGATAGTCGCTCAGATATTGTCGTGCGCGGTAATTCGACCGTCGGATTATTGTGGCGTTTAGAAGGCATAGATATTCCTAATCCTAACCACTTTGCACGACGAGGTACATCGGGTGGTGGCATCACGATTTTTAGTACTTCTTTATTGGGTAATTCTGATTTTTCAACTGGCGCATTCCCTGCCGAATATGGCAACGCTTTTAGCGGTGTTATGGATATAAAGTTTCGGAATGGAAATAAAGAACAACGTGAATATACCTTTCGTGCAGGGCTTTTGGGTTTAGATTTTTCGACTGAAGGACCGATAAAGAAGGGGAGGAGTTCCTATTTGATTAATTACCGTTATTCGACCCTTGGTATCTTGAATCAATTAGGTATTTTTCTCGTCGGACCACGTACCGATAATACCTTTCAAGATTTCTCTTTTGTCCTCAATTCTTCTTCAAAAAATAACAAACACCTCTTTAAACTTTGGGGTATTGGCGGACTCAGTCGCGAGACTTTCAATACCAATGGAAATCCAGAAGATTGGGAAACTTTCAGTGACCGCGAGCAGTATAATTTTACCACAGATATGGGTGCAGTAGGACTTGCGCACACTTGGTTGATTGATGATAAGTCTTTTCTCAAAACAACTATTGCTGGTATGGGACAAAAGATTGATGTCCAAGACGATACTGTCACTTTAGCTAATATCCCAACTCAGATAAATAAAGAAGTTTTTACCAATGGACGATACTCTTTGGCGACACATTATAGTCGTAAAATTAGTCCACAAGTAACCATGAAAGCAGGTGCATTCGTAAGTAATCTGATGTATGATTTAGAATGGGATAGTACGAGTTATGTAACGAATATCAATAGACAAATTATTGATGTTCAGGACAATACATTTTTGCTGCAACCTTGGGTACAAATGCGCTATCGACCAAATACAAAGCTGTCTTTTAATGCTGGATTGCACTTCATGTATTTAGCCTTGAATAATACATCTTCTATTGAGCCACGTTTGAGTATGCGTTATGAATTAGCGGATAATCAGTCGATTTCTTTAGCTTATGGCATACATGGAAAAACCGTTCCTATTGGTACGTACTACACAATGGTCGAGGAAAATGGAGTGATGACACAGCCTAATTTAAATCTAGATTTAATTAAAGCGCATCATGCTATTTTAGCACATGATATAGTCTTTAATCAATCTTGGAAATTGCACACCGAATTGTATTATCAGCGTTTATTTGATGTGCCTGTTTCACCAAATATAAATGAAAACTATTGGTTGTTAAATGATGTGCAAGGTTATGCCAGTCGTGCGTTAGTAAGTGGAGGAACTGGGCGCAATATGGGTATAGACCTCAGTATTGAAAAATTCTTTAAAAGCGGAACATTCTTCATCTTATCAGGAAGTCTTTTTGATAGTAAATATAGTCCGCTCGACCAAAGTCGTGAGTTTAACACGAATTATAATAGTGGAACAGCTGCAACTTTTATCGGAGGAAGAGAGTGGAAAATTAAAGAGAAAGGAACCCTACAATTAGGTTTAAAAATGCTCTATAATGGCGGTCAACCCATCACGCCATTATTGACCAGTGGTGATGTCGGGAATCCAAGAAATGCACCATTAGATGAAGCGAATCCATTCTCAGAGAAAGTAAAACCTTATTTTCGCCCAGACTTACGCATAGCATATCGGAAAGATGGAGAAAAATCAAGTTGGCAAATTGCTTTAGATGTGCAAAATGTAGCGAATATCAAAAATGTGGATGGCTTAGCGCGCAGATATGACCCCGATTTGAAAACGTGGGTAGATAGAATACAGTCGCCTCTGACGCCAATCTTGAGTTATCAGATTGATTTTTAAAAGAGGCGTCAGGGGAGAGGGGTCAGCAGTCAGGAAATGCACACGTTAAAGCAGCCTGACCCCTGACTTCTGACCCCTGACTCCTTTTTAACAACATCCACCTCCTGGCGAACAAGTTGAAAGACCCAATTCGAAAATCGGCTTGCAAACTGTAGGCGGAGCAAATAATTTGAAAGTCACACTATCTTCTTGATTAACAATCTCTTGCACTTGATAATTAGACGGTGGTAAGTCTCCATGTCCCCATTCCAAGAATAAATCAGTACCACCTTTTAGTGGTTTTACTTTATTGACAATTTCAAAAATTTTGAGAGCGGTAGCAGCAGACATGGCGCGGTCTTTTTGTTCTTGACCGTCCCACCAAAGTTGTACAACTGTCTGGTCATAACTATCTGGACGCCCACCACAATCTACACTTTCGATGTGTACATTTTTTACTTCTGTGATATGAAATGCTGTTGGCAAAAATTGACCTGGACGAAACTCTATTTTTAGTTCTTTCTCGCCATTTTCGCGTAATACGTTTAAAAAATCTTTAGTTTTCAT
>CAZQTE010000570.1:0-3349 GCA_964595615.1 uncultured Saprospiraceae bacterium | reverse complement strand
AGTAACTCCAGATAACTAATATCGCACTCTACCAACCGATTTCATAAAGAACCAATTTTAAATACTTAGTAAAAACAATATCATCATGAAACTTTGGGAAAAAGACACAGACTTAGACAAAAAAATAGAACAATTCACAATCGGACGCGATTTGGAATTTGACATGTTATTAGCACCTCATGATGTACACGCATCAGAGGCACATGCTGAAATGCTGTGCAGTATTGGTTTGTTGACAAAAAAGGAATTCTCAGACCTACAATTGGGTTTAAAATTAATCGCTCAAAAAATAGAAAACGGCACTTTCCAAATAGAAGAAGGTATGGAAGATGTGCATTCTCAAATCGAAAAAGAACTCACAGAAACGATTGGCGAAGCTGGCAAGAAGATACACATGGGGCGTTCGCGAAATGACCAAGTAGCAGTCGCTTTAAAACTGTTTTACAAGGAAAAACTAAGAAAAATTCACAGCCAAATTGTCGCCTGTGTAGACTTACTCTTAGAAAAATCCGAGGCAAATAAACAGCATTTAATGCCAGGTTATACCCACTCTCAAATCGGAATGGTCTCGTCCTTTGGTTTGTGGTTTGCGTCCTATGCTGAGGCATTGGTTGATGATGCGAATTACCTACATGGCATTGAAAATCTGAACAACCAAAATCCTTTAGGTTCATCAGCAGGTTATGGTAATTCATTCCCTTTAGACAGGGAAAAAACGACAAAATCAGCAGGCCTCTCAAGCTTAAGTGTCAATGTCATCTATGCACAAATGACACGTGGTAAAACAGAATTGTGGATTGGAAATGGTTTAGCGTCTCTAGCATATTCTATTGGAAAATTAGCATCGGACGTCTGTCTTTTTGTTAGCGAAAACTATAAATTCATTAGTCTACCTGAGAATATTACAACGGGTTCTTCTATCATGCCACACAAGAAAAATCCTGACGTATTTGAGCTAATTCGCGCCAAATGCAATCAGCTATTATCTGTTCCTGGGCAGATTGCTCTCTTAACCAATAATTTGATGACAGGCTATCACAGGGATATGCAGATTTTAAAAGAAATTATCTTTCCTGCTTTAGAAAACACGACACAGATTTTAGACATTTTACTCTATGCATTACCGCGGATTGAGGTTAAAGAAAACCTATTGGATGATGCTAAATATGACAATCTTTACACCGTAGAAACGGTTAATAAATTGACAGCGAATGGTCTTCCTTTTCGTGATGCGTATAAATTAGTTGGACAACAGGTGGCAAATGGAACTTTTGTTCCTGATAAAGATATTCATCATGGATTGATTGGTGGTTTGCATAATTTGCGTTTAGATTTGATAAGGAATAAGTTAATTAAATAAGGCTTTTTCCTATCTTGCGACTCATTCATTTCTACTTATAAAATCAGATAAACAATGGCAAAAAGAAAAATACGAATGGGTATGGTCGGTGGTGGCATCGGCGCATTTATCGGGGCGGTTCACCGTATGGCAGCAGCTTTAGACGGACAAATAGAATTAGTCTGTGGTGCATTTAGTAGTAGTGCTGAAAAGTCTAAATTATCAGGGGAAGAGTTGTTTTTGCCCGCAAACCGAGTTTATGGTTCTTATGAAGAAATGATTAAGGCTGAGAAGAAACTACCTGAGGGCGAACGAATGGATTTTGTGAGTATTGTCACGCCAAATCATGTGCATTTTGGTCCTGCTAAAATGGCTTTAGAAAATGGATTTCATGTCGTGTCTGATAAGCCTTTATGCTTTAATATGAAAGAGGCAAAGAAATTGAAAAAGCTGGTTAAAAAGACGGGTTTAATCTTCGCATTAACGCATAATTATACGGGTTATCCAATGGTCAAACAGGCAAAATGGATGATTAAAAATGGAGAGATTGGAGAGATAAGAAAAGTTGTCGTTGAATATCCTCAAGGTTGGCTTTCCACAAAACTAGAAGACTCTGAACAAAAGCAAGCGGCATGGCGTACAGACCCAAAACGCTCAGGTATCGCTGGTGCAATGGGCGACATTGGAACACATGCAGAGAACCTAGCAGAGTACATGACAGGTTTGAAAATAACGGAATTGTGTGCAGATTTAAGTGCATTTGTAGACGGTCGTTTATTGGACGATGATGGCAATGTTTTACTTCGTTTTGATAATGGCGCAAAAGGTATTTTACATGCTAGCCAAATTGCTGCTGGAGAGGAAAATGATTTAAATATTCGCGTTTACGGAACAAAAGCAGGCTTAGCTTGGCGACAAATGGAACCCAATACACTAACGGTTCGCTGGTTGGATAAACCTGTAGAAGTCAGACGTACAGGCGTGGGGGAACTTTACCCTGCGGCAGTTGCGGCAGCACGTATTCCTGGCGGTCATCCAGAGGGTTATTTGGAAGCTTTTGCAAATATTTATAAGAATGTTGCCATGTGTATTCATGCGCGTTTAGAAGGCTCAGAACCTGATGAGATTTATACTGATTTCCCTACGGTGAAAGACGGAGTACGGGGGATGCGCTTTATAGAAAAGGTTGTTGAGTCTAGTAATAGTGATGCGAAATGGACGAAGATGTAAATGAACGATGAACCGTTTTGATGAGAAGAGGTTCATCGTTTAAAAAGTAAAGGGCAAACGCACACCGCGCTTGCCCTTTTTTTGCTAAATATTAATCCGATTCTTTCGTAGTTGTCAAAGTCAAAATAAGAACAAGAAACGCTCTCACCGTCAACTGACAACTATCAACCGACAACTACTAAACAGTCATAATTGCCGCTTCTTTTTTCTCTAAGTAAGCTTCTACTCTTTTGTAGTAGGCTTTCATGTCTGCATCTACAGCTGCTTCTGTTTTCTTACCCGCATCTTCTGGATAACCGTCTTTCACAGCAGCTTTGATTGCCGTCATTGCTTTTTGACGCTCTGAACGAATACTCACTTTGGCATCTTCGCCATAAGTACGTGTACGTTTTACGAGGTCTTTACGACGTTCAGTTGTCAATGGTGGAATACTGATACGTACCATTTCACCGTCGTTCATTGGAGTAACTCCGAGGTTTGCTTCAAAAATAGCACGCTCGATTGGTGCTAACATAGATTTTTCCCACGGCTGAATAGCAATCGTGCGGGCATCTGCAATTTGTACATTCGCAACTTTAGAAATTGTACTCGGCGAACCGTAATACTCTAGTTGCAGGTCATTAACCATGGCTGGGTTGGCTTTACCAGCAGAAACTTTCGCCAATTCTTTTGCGAGGCGTTCAATGGCACTGTCCATGCCCTCTTTTACCATTTCTAATGTAAAGTCCAGTTCATCACTGTCCATTTCTTAATTATTTACTTTTAAAAATAAGGCTTATT
>CAZQTE010000569.1:0-3351 GCA_964595615.1 uncultured Saprospiraceae bacterium | reverse complement strand
TTCGACATCCTCACAGCTTTTTCTTAGAGAAATATTTTTTATGAGAAAACCCTTTTTTTGGTAATTTTGACCCAAATCTTGTGTCACAGATTGAGCCCTTTTGTATTTTTCTTAAATTCTTTGCTGTCCGGACTTAGAAACATGCCCCCCTAAATTTTTGGTATCAATCCATTTCAGGATAGTACATTTTTGATTATACTTTAGTTTATGTTAAGTAGAATGACAAGGTATTCTTAAAATGCATATATTTTAACTCAAAAAAGGTACCTACGGACACCTAAGTTTTTTTTGGTGAATGAAAGCGAGCCGCAAGTGCTATAAAAAGAGAGAGCCCGAACTTTCAAGTGAAAATTCGGGCTCTCTCTTTTTAGTGTTTTAAATGATTCTTATAGACTGTCAATCCAGTCTTTGACTTCTTGTTTTGACTTTCCTATTTTCTGTTGTATGCGTCCTAACATCTCATCCTCCTTCCCTTCTTCAAAGGCTAAATCATCCTCAGTTAGTTCAGCGTATTCCTGCTTAATTTTACCTTTTAATTCGTTCCAGTTTCCTTTTACGCGGTCTGTAAATCCACTCATTTTTATAAATTTTTGGTTAAATAATAATTGAATAATCTTTTAAAAGATGTATTCGTTTGCAGGTATAACGTTACGGTAAATTCAGATGTTCAGTTAGTTTTTAAAATGTAAATATTTGATTATCAGATTTTTATGTTCGCATATCCTACAGTGAACATCTCAAGGTTAGACCCGTTTTAAAGTTTGAGCTTTTTATTTACAAAACAAACAAAAGATGTCTAACATTATCCAAGAATTTAAAAAATTTGCCATCAAAGGCAACATGATTGACATAGCTATCGGTGTTATTATTGGTGCTGCGTTTAACAAGGTGGTAGATGTTATCGTTAAAGAGGTTTTTATGCCACCGCTATCATTTTTGACAGACGGGATTAACTTTGCGGATAAACGCATTATCTTGCGAGATGCAGTTGTCGAAGGAGCTAACAAAACTAGTGAAATCGCTATTGGATATGGGAAACTTATTGAGGTTTCGATTGATTTTCTCATCATCAGTATAACGGTTTTTATCGTAGTCAAGTTTATGAATAGTTTACGTGACAAAGCAGAAGATACGAAGAATATAACAGTTAAAACACCAAAAGATATTGAATTATTAAATAGAGTAACTGAACTACTGGAAAAGCAAAATGAGCTATTAGAGAAACAAATAAAATAACATATTAATGGA
This sequence comes from uncultured Saprospiraceae bacterium, assembly GCA_964595615.1. GTDB lineage: Bacteria > Bacteroidota > Bacteroidia > Chitinophagales > Saprospiraceae > JAHDCG01. Next base: position 2,103 of record CAZQTE010000569.1, on the reverse strand, counting down.
GAGATTTTTTATACAGGACAGCATATTTTTACAAGCTGCCGCATTTGTTGCTATTTCAATCGCTACGATAATCGTTGCTTGGTTAGTCAATCGTTTTTTTTTACGGTTGATTCGTCGATCTACAGAAGAAATGAATACTGATCCGACTAATTATCAGTTTTTACGATATTTTATTCAGGCAACTATTTATATTGTTGGATTTAGTATTGCAGTTTATTCTGTAGAAGCTCTACGTACTTTGGCAAGTTCTCTTTTAGCGGGTGCAGGTATATTGGCGGTAGCAGTTGGTTTTGCCTCACAGGCGGCTTTGAGTAATATCATTAGTGGTATTTTTGTCGTTATTTTTAAGCCATTTCGGGTAGGTGACCGGTTAAAAATCAATACTTTAACTGGTGTCGTAGAGGATATTACGCTACGTCATACAGTAATTCGTGATTTAGAAAATAAGCGCATCATCATTCCTAATTCGATTATTAGTAACGAGGTTATTGTTAATTCAGATTTTAAAGAAGAGCAGATATGTAAATGGATTGAATTTGGAATTAGTTATGATAGTGATATAGATAAGGCGAAAAATATTATTAGAGAAGAGATAGCGCAGCATCCTTTGTATGAAGAACATTACACTACAGGAGAACAAAAAGCAGATGTAATCAATGTTCGAGTTGTTGGACTTGGGGAAAGTGCGGTTAATTTACGCGCATGGGCTTGGGCAAAAAACTCTCCCAATGCTTTTATTTTATTCTGTGACGTAACAGAAAGTGTCAAAAAGCGCTTTGACAAAGAAGGTATTGAAATACCATATCCCCACCGGACGCTTGTATACAAGGACAGCGAAAAAATTTAAAATACTATGGAAAGGCAAAGGAAAAAGAGAAAAAATAAAGGATTACCACCAGGTTCAGTGGTATTCACGGGGCAAAAAAAAGTTGAAAAAGTCCTAATTGAATACTTGCAATATGATGCCAGTAAACTATCAGAAAGTTCGCTGGATAATCAAAAAGATATTGTCTTTAATGAGTCTCCTGACGCACAAGTGGACTGGTATGATATACGAGGTTTGCATGATACAAATTTGTTAGAAACTATTGGGAAAATGTTTGAAATTCATCCTTTAGTTCTTGAAGATATTGCTGATACCAATCAGCGTCCCAAGTTTGATGAGTACGAAAATGGGATTTTTATCATTATACGTGCCTTGGATTTTGATAAGCAAAAGTTGGAAGTTAAAACAGAGCAAATCGCACTATTTTTTAGACGTGGTTTGCTATTCTCTTTTCAAGAGACAGAAAGCGATATTTTTGCTGTTATTAGAAATCGAGTAAAAGTTGGACATGGACGCATCCGTCGTAAAGGGGCTGATTACCTTGCTTATGCCATCTTAGACACCGTAACGGATAACTATTTTCAGGTGTTAGATAAAGTCGAAGAAGCAATTGAAGAAATAGAGGAAAACATTTTAAATAGTCCAGATACAAACGTCAAAGCGTGCATTCACAATTTGAAAAAAGAACTTTTGATTATCAGAAAATCTATTTCGCCATTGCGCGAGGCTATTAGCCGTTTTACCAAATCTGAACATGAGTTTATTGATGAAGGTACAATGTTGTACGTCCGCGATTTATATGATCATACTATTCAAGTCATGGATATGGCTGAAAACTATCGGGACATGCTCAATGGATTGCAAGATTTATATATCTCTGAGATTAGTTTTAAGATGAATCAGATTATGCAAGTACTGACAGTGGTGACGACTATCTTTGTACCACTTTCATTTTTGACAGGTCTATACGGGATGAATTTTGAGTATATCCCAGAGCTAAAATATCAAAATGGTTACTTCATATTATGGGGAGCAATGCTGTTTATTTCAGTAGGTTTATTGTATTATTTTAAGAGGCAAAATTGGTTTTAGAAACTTGTGTAAATTAATACATAATTATAATTAAAACAAGCCCATAAGCCAAAACAGAGAGAGCAATACCAACCATAAATATCATGTAACAAATTCGTAGTAAGTTAAATTTATCGCCTAAGGCTTTACCCAAAAAGTATAAATCATTAATCGCCGAACGCTCCAAAACTTCACTACTCCGAATA
>CAZQTE010000568.1:0-3373 GCA_964595615.1 uncultured Saprospiraceae bacterium | reverse complement strand
GATTTGATTGATAAAGGAATGGGGATGATTGGGATTTCATTGAAGAAATAAAATTTTAAAGAAGAGATTTTGCAGAATGAATCGCAGTCGAAAAGCATCCCTGTAATAAAAATCCACCGGTTGGTGCATCCCAATCTAACATTTCACCCAAGACAGAAATGTGAGGAAATTGACGCAAAGAAAAATCATCATTCATTTCCGAAATATCAATACCACCCACAGTAGAAATTGCTTCTTCTATAGGTCGCAAACTCTCAACTTTAACCGTTGTTCTTTTCACTTTACTAATAAATCTTTCACAATCCAAATATTCCTCTTTAGTAGAATATTCTTTGATAAGCGCGATTTGACTTTTGCTTAATTTAAAAGTGAAAGCATAATTTTTAGCCGCAATATTTCTATCTTTTATTTTTTCAATTAATTGATTTTCAGTGTTTTGTGTTTTGAAGTCGAAATGTAAGACTGCTTCTTTTCCTTGATTTAAAGCTGCACGTACTTCTGGAATAATGGGATAAATTGCATTTCCTTCCAAACCATATTCTGTAATCAAAGCTTCTCCTTTAACAGTTTTTCCTCCACAAGTCACCGCAATATTTTTCAAAGGCGAACCTGCATATTTTTCTTTAAATGCTGCTGACCAATTGACATTTACACCACAATTTGAGGCTTGAAAAGGAACAGTTTTAATGCCCTTTTGAAAGAAGAAATCTAACCAAGTTCCGTCTGAACCTGTGACCGACCAAGACGCACCGCCAAGGGCGAAAAGATACTTATCTGCCAAAGGAGTGAGCGTCTCTTCTTTATTGCGAATGAGCGGCTTCATATTGTCATCAAAACCAATAAACTCATGCTTAAAATGAAAGGAAACGCCATTTTTAATTAATCGTTTCTTCAAAGTTTGTAAGACCTGTACAGGTTTGATGCCACGCTCAGGAAAGATGCGTCCGCTACTCCCAATGAAGGTTGGAATACCCAAATCCGCGAAGTATTTCCTTGTGTCGTCCGTCCCAAACTGCTGTAAGGCGGCGTGTAAAATCGGACTAGGAGAGTAGTGCGCCAATAATTCCGAACCTGTCGCCTGATTAGTCAAATTAAAACCACCATTGCCTGCCACCAAAAATTTGCGACCGACCGTCTTTCCCTTTTCAAAAATATGAACCTCATACTTTTGAGCCAAAAAATCGGCGGCAACGAGTCCACTCGCACCGCCGCCGATAATGATGATTTTTGTTTTTTTCATTGTTGTGTGTTTAGCTAGCGACCTCGAAGAGGTCAACAAACGTAGCCTCATGCGAAGCTTGAGGGTTAATAAGGATATAAGTGAAACGACTTTGAAGAAGTCGACATTTATCAGTCTTCATACAACCAATTTTCCTTAAATTCAAGCTCATGTCTAACCAACAAAGCAATTAATTCTTCCTTAGCACTTCTTTTTTGATGATGCATTTCTTGATTTGCTACATAGGATGTCAAAGCAGGAAGACTATCATTTGAATAGGTAAAAGCAGCATAACCTTTTTGCCAGAAGTCAAAATCAGGCATATTTAGCTTATTTCTAATGAGGTCTGAAGACATCAGTTTTATGTCTTTTACAAAGTCTGATAAACAAACTGAAGGGCTCAAGGCGAAGACAATATGAACGTGGTCATCGACTCCGTTAATTTTGTAAGGATGACATTTATGCTTGACGCACCAGCTTGCCATTGAGGCGAACAACTGAGCCCTATCTTTTCTGGCAAGACTTGGTTTTCTACCTTTCATGGCAAAAACGACTTGGTAAATAATTTGTGTGAAGCGACTCATATAGCTTGGTTTTTGGTGAAATTTACTGGGGTTAATGGTGGGCACTTGTTGACTTCTTCAAAGTCGTTTTGATTGATACTATTGACCCCAAGCTTTGCTTGGGGCTATTTTTATTGACCTCTTCAAGGTCACGAATTAAACAATTGTCTGCACCACAGTTTTCAAAAGATAGTAGTTCTGAAAGCCTTATGACTTTAGCGCATTTTTCAAGGAAATCATCGTTCCTAAATGCATCGCTTCATGCGCTAAATTAAATGCAACCGCTTCTTCTATAGAACTCAAAGTCACACCATAACTTGTTGGATAGGGTTTATATCCACTAAAGTCTTTGCTCTGCAAGTCTGCCTCAATTCCTGCAACTGTTGATGTTAATAAGCTGATTATCAGGTTCTTTTCTGTTTCTCCTATATAGCCCTCAGGTTTGCTGCCTTTCTTATATTTCGCAATCATCTCCTCGGAGACATTAACCGCCACACCCGCTAGACGGTAACATAAAAGCTGCTGCGTCACGACCACATGCCCCGCATTCCAGATTAGATTATTGTTGAAGCCTTTAGGAATTTCGTTCATTTCCTCTAGAGAGAATTGGCTTAGTATTTTTAAGATGTTTTTGCGTGTTGCGCCTAGGGCTGTTAGTTGGAATTTTGTATTTGTCATTTTTATTTTATGATTGTTTTATTCGCTATTGTTAGCGCGAGGCTGTGCCTCGTGTTTAGTATTTCTCCTGCCTCTGGCAGGTTTTATATTGAAGACCGCCAGAGGCGGATTAATGAGGAGCGCGAGGTGGAACCTCGCGCTAACAGACCCTCTATTAATAGATGTTTTAGTCTTCTGGTGGTTCATTAAAATGATTACCTTCTCCTAACCATTCTCTATTTAGACCTGTTGCCGCATTAAATTTCTTTTGCTCTGCATCCGTAGCATAATCAATAGTAAAGCCTTCAAAATAAGTATATCTTCCCTTTGTTTTTAGTTCTGCTGGTAAGTATGAAAATCTTTGAATGAAATGGTCAGCGATATATCCCGTTTTTTGTAATTTCCATTTTTTAGGAATACCATTTACTTTAAATTTAATCCATTCCCAGTTTTCACTATCTGTCGATAATTCTATCTCTGTGAAGTTGATTTCTCCATTTGTTATTTGCCCCATTCTTTTCATAAATTCTATGTATTGAGAGCTTGGGTCAAAAAAATCTAAGCCCCATAAAATGCAATTATCAGAATAGTTAAATTTAGGTACAACTTTATCTCCATAACCAAAAAGTGGATAAAGAATAGAAAAAGGATTATCTTCAATATATTTTTCTATCTCATCTTCCCAAGTCATTTCATATGCATCTCGTAAAATCATTTTCTTTGTTACGCCTTCATTGTACACATATCCTAATGATTGAAAAATTGCTAATTGCGCTTGGTAAGACATGGTAGCTACTTCTTGTTTTGAGGCACTATTTTCTTGGTTTGAAGTGCTCTCATCTCTATTTAGAGATGCATTCTTGTTTTTTCTCCATATGAAACTAAAAAATGCTATTGATAAAAGTATTGCTAATGCGTATTTCATTCGTTTTGA
>CAZQTE010000567.1:0-3374 GCA_964595615.1 uncultured Saprospiraceae bacterium | reverse complement strand
TTTCTTGTTTTTGAGAAGGAATGAGTGTTGATAATTTTTTACTACCCAAACTTTGAGCGAAGTTCTTCCCTTTTGCCATTTTTTTTGATTTTTTAATGTTTCAAAATTTATAAATACAATGATTTGTTTAAATAATTATTGGTCGTTTCTTTAAAGAAAACAACCAATAACTATTTCTGTCGCGTTTCTGATGCATTATTTTCCCTGTAACTTTAAGATTTCATCAACAAGTTCCTTATAATCTTTAGAGCCATTACTCTCTGGTGCATACTCAAAGATGTGCATATCTTCAATTGGAGCTTCTACCAAAGCGATATTACGTCTTATGCGCGTTTTAAATACTTTACCTGGGAAGTTAGTTTCCACCATCTCTGCAACATTCTTATTAACGACAACACGTGCATCAAAACGCGTTAGAAAAACACCATTGATTTCCACGTTTTGCTTCAGACGACCACGGATTTGATTGATGACAAACATTAATTTATCTAAGCCTTTCATTGAGAAGTATTGAGAATCTAAAGGAATGTAGACTTCATCAGCTGCTGTTAAGGCATTAATCGTCAATAAACCCAAACTCGGAGGACAATCTATCAATATGAAATCGTATTGGTCTTTAATCGTCTCTAAAGCTTCATGTAAAATGAACTCACGCCCCGTACGTCCGCTTAATTCAATTTCTGCAACAGACAAATCCAAGTCAGCAGGAACGATATGTAAAGTCTCAGAAATCATTGCAACAGGAATTCCGTCTTTTTTATTTGTTAGCGCATCATATATGCTACGCTCTACCTCGTCATATCCGAAAGCGTCACTCAAATTAGCTTGAGGATCAAAATCAATCAAAAGAACTTTATGTCCTGCGAGAGATAAGCCTGCGCCTATGTTTTGTGTAGAAGTTGTCTTACCTACGCCGCCTTTATGATTTGCGAGTGCTATTACTTTTGCCATGAAATACTTAATTGTAATGTTTGTAATATAAAAAATATTAACTTTTTCTGTCCGTCAAAGTTACGAATATTTCTAGTATTTCACAACAATATTATTATGTATTTTGATAGAAAAAAGGATTTCTTTTTGAAAGGAAAATTGAGTTTAATTTATAGTGAATTAAAGTAGCTAAACAAGGTGTTGTGCCTTTTCAGTTACTTTAAGAATAGGGTAGGGGAGGAGTGAGTCCCTATTTTTTAATGCTCAAAAGATAAAAGCGAACATTAGACTTTTCGTGAATTAGTTTACTTGGAAAGTTTGATATCTCTGTTGGAGGACTACTTTGTTCATCTCTCTTTTCTAAGAGAATTTTACGATAGCCATTTTTGTGAAGAATGACTTGGTCAAAATTATTGTTTTCTACCTTTTCATTCCAATTTACTACTTTGACATAATCATTAGCCTTAAAATCAAAAAAGACAGGATACATTTCTGCGGTTCGTGCATCCGTCAGAACCAAGGTTTTCCTTTCTTGTTTTTCTAAATTTTGTAAAAAGTTGCGTTCGGTATAAAATGGCAATTCTGGAATGATAAAAGTAATCCGATAGAAATGGTGAATGAATAAAGGAATGCAAAAAAGAAGTTTTGTATTAAATGATAGAGAAAATGTTTTTTTGATTTGAGTCAGTAATAACGTTAATATAAAAATAGAATATGCTAATCCAATTCCTTTATCAGGACGGAGATAAAAAAGGATTAAGCACATTATAATCCCAAGAATACAGCTTATCTGACCAACTTTTATAAATGTTATTGAAAGACTACTCTCTCTCTTAGTTGTAAACAGAATAGCGCACAAGACCGATGCTGCGGGTAGAATAGGGAGTAACATGCGTTCTACTAAAACAACTGGATTGTATTGTTGAAGAGAGGTAGAACCAAACCAAAATGCCGCAGTAACAATCAAAAAGTAAATAGCAGTAAATCTACCTATGCCTGATTTTTTCAATAAATTATGATAGAAGATAGAGAATACAGATAAAATCATGAGTGTCCCGTATCCAGGAGCATAGAGGAAGAATGCTACAGGATGTAAAGTTAATCTTTGAAAAATATCAGTCCATGGGCGATTTCTATAATTCCATGGGACAACATTACCACTCCCATGACTACTTTCTAATCCACGAAAACGGAAAAATACATCTCCAGTCATAAAATCGTAAGCTAAAAAGTAAATTGCAAAAGCAATAATTGAACTTAAAAGTAACATTTTCCAGAACTGGAAAAATTGTTTCTTTGCGAAGTCATTAATTATCAATATTCCAAAGAAAGGAAAGCAAAATATTGCGGTCATTTTCGTGAAAACAGCAAAAAATAAGCAAAAGCCTACTAATATCCCTCCTAAAGTAGAAGACATACGTTGTTGTCTAGTATGCCAACTAAGAAAAAATGCCAAACTAAGGAAAAGTGTCATGACCAAATCAACTGAAACATCTCCTGCTAGTCGAATAAAAGCAGTATTAATGACAATTAGGGCAATAGATACCAAGCTAAGTTTTTGCCCTTCAGGATTTAGTATTTTTTTGAGGATGTAAATTAATATTACCAAAGAGCATAATGGCCAGATAAAGAACACTGTATAATGTGTACCTAATAATAAAACAAACAAACTCATTGGAAGTAATAACCCAAATCTATTATCAAAGTGGTGACCAGTATTGGTAAATGTTCCGTTGACTATGTCTATTGAATTCTTGGCATAGACATATTCATCGCCAAGTATAATACCAGGAGAATTTAGCCAAGCTGTAAATGCGAGGATAGGAATAATTAACCAGAAGGGTAATTGAGAGATTTTATAGAAAAGTTTTTGCAGCAATTGTATTTTTTCTGCAAAAGTAATAATCTATTCTTTATTTCTGTACTTCATATTTTTTCAAGTCTTCCAAACTAACTACTTCTAAGGCTTTGATATGTGTGCTTTCTAAAACAACTGGCGGTGCAAGACCTACTAACATGGCTTCTTTCCAACGAGATACACACAAACACCATTTATCACCAGCTTCGAGACCAGGAAAGCCATATTGAGGTTTAGGAGTTTTTAAGTCATTGCCGCAGCTAGATGAATAATTGAGAAAATCTTCTGTTAATTCTGCACAAACTACATGAACACCAAAATCTCTAAAATCAGTATTGCAATAACCGTCGCGGTACCAGCCTGTTTTAGGTTCAAAACAACAGGCTTGTAGTTCTGTCCCAAGGACATTTTTTGGATTGACTTCTTTTTTAATTTCCATTGATTTTTTATTATCACTTCTGTAAGTAGTAGAGCTAAAGATTAGTAAAGAAAACAAGGATACTCCTGTCAATAAAACAAAGATACTTTTCATGCGAACCGATTTTAATTAGATTAATACTGAAATCACAAATTAGTTCATAAAAAA
>CAZQTE010000566.1:0-3387 GCA_964595615.1 uncultured Saprospiraceae bacterium | reverse complement strand
CAGCAACCGTAACTTTCACAGTAACGGATGATTGTGGAAATTCTTCACAAACAACGGCAACGGTAACCGTAGGCGATGCAAGCGCACCAGATATTACAGCAAATGCAACAGACCTCACAGTAGAATGTGATGGTGCAGGTAATGATGCAGAATTACAAGCTTGGTTAGCTTCAAATGCAAATGCAGCAGCAACGGATGATTGTGGAACAGTAACTTGGTCAAATGACTTCACAGATTTCTCTGATGAATGTGGTTTGACAGGCTTTGCATCAGTAACGTTCACAGCAACAGATGACTGTGGTAATGCAAGTAGTACAACTGCATCTTTCATTATCCTTGATAATACAGCACCAAGTATTGACCAGTCTGCTACACCTCTAACTGTTGAATGTGATGCAGCGAGTCAAGATGCAGCTATTCAAGCATGGTTGGATGTAAATGGCAATGCAATTGCTTCAGATATTTGTTCTGACGAAGTCTTAACTTGGACAAATGATTTCACTGACATCACTGATGAATGTGGCGCGACAGGCACAGCAATAGTAATCTTTACTGTTACTGATAATTGTGGGAACGCAAGTACAACATCGGCAACATTAATAATCAATGATAATACACCTCCAGTAATAACTGCAGAAGCAAGCGATATTACGGTTGAATGTGATGGTTCTGGTAATACAACAGAATTCAACGATTGGATAGCTGCGAATGGAAATGCTACTGCTGATGATGTTTGTGGTGATATTACATGGACGAATAACAGTACGCCATTAAGTGATAATTGTGGAGCAACTGGCTTTGCAACAGTAACTTTCACAGCGACAGACGATTGTGGAAATGCTACGAATACAACTGCAATTTTCACAATTATTGACAATACTCCTCCTACAATTGATGATGAAGCTCAAGACGGAGCGGCAGCTTGTAACGAAGATGCAGATGCGGCAGTCCAAACATGGTTAGACAGTAATGCAGGTGCAACTGCAAGCGATATTTGTAGTGGTGTAATTTGGTCAAACAATTACGACCCAAGTAATATCTCTGACTTATGTGGCGAAACAGGAGAAGTGACGGTTACTTTCACAGCAACGGATGATTGTGGAAATACAAGTAATACAACTGCAACATTTACGATTGGAGATGCAGAGGCACCAGAGATTACAGCAGAGGCAAGTGACATTACTGTAGAATGTGATGGCGCAGGAAATGTAAGTGAATACAACGATTGGTTAGCTGCAAATGGTAATGCAATAGCAACAGACGACTGTTCGGATGTAGTTTGGTCTTACAACTTGGACAATACATCTGATGAATGTGGTTCAACTTTCATCAATACAGTAACTTTCACAGCAACAGATGATTGTGGAAATGCAACGAACACTACGGCAGTATTCATCGTCATTGATACGGCTGCACCTGAATTTGGTGATTTGCCAGTAGATGAAACTGTAGAATGTGATGAAGTTCCTGTTCCTGCATCAGTTACAGCAACAGATATTTGCGGAAACGTAAATGTAGAATTTGTCGAAAATCGTATTGACGGAACTTGTGAAGATACTTACATCTTAGAACGCACTTGGACAGCAACAGACGATTGTGATAATGTTTCTACACATTTACAAACTATAAATGTACAAGATACAACAGCACCAGAAATTGCAGGAGTACCTGATAATATTGATGCAGGTTGTGATAATATTCCAGCGCAGCCAGTAGCTGGTTCTGTTACAGCAAATGATAATTGTGATACAGATGTAGAATTAGTTTACGAAGAAACAACAGTGCCTGGTGATTGTGCAAATGCAGAAATCATCACTCGTACTTGGACCGCAACGGACAATTGTGGTAATGTAACAACAGCAAGTCAAGTTATCTCTATTTCTGATGATTTTGCACCTGAATTCACAAATGTCCCGTCGGATATAACCGTAGAATGTACAGATGTACCTACACCTGAAACTTTAGAAGTAACTGACAATTGCGACCCAGATGTAAATGTTGTTTTCAGTGATGTTATCACACAAGGTGACTGTTCGGACAGCTATACAATTACACGTACTTGGACAGCAACAGATGATTGTGATAATTTCACAACAGCACAACAAGTTATCATAGTACAAGATGTTACTGCACCTGAATTATTCGGCGTTCCTGAAAATGTAGATGCAGGTTGTGATAATGTTCCAGAAGCTCCAATCGCAGGTGAAGTTACAGCAACCGATAATTGTGATACTGATGTAGAAATTGAATTCACAGAAGAAACAACATCGGGAGTATGTGACAACAACTTCGTAGTTACACGTACATGGACGGCAACAGATAATTGTGGTAATCAGACCACAGCAACTCAGGTTATCAGCGTAGGCGATAGCGAAGCACCAGAAATTACAGGTGTACCAGTTGATGTAACGGCAGAATGTGATAATATCCCAGTTACAGAGACAAATATTGCAGCAACGGATAATTGTGATGATGATGTTGATATCGCTTTCGAAGAAATCCGCACAGATGGAACTTGTGAAAATGAGTATACTTTATCTCGCATATGGACAGCAACTGATAACTGTGGAAATGAAACAACATTGACACAAACGATTATCGTTATTGATACACAAACTCCAGAGTTTACAAATGTACCTGCTGATATTACGGTAGAATGTGATGAAGTTCCTACTCCTGCAACTTTAGAAGCAACGGATAATTGTGATGATGATGTAAATATTGTATTCAGCGATGTAATTACACAAGGGGTATGTGCAGACAGTTACACAATTACCCGTACATGGACAGCAACCGATAATTGTGGAAATGCAAGTTTAGCAACTCAAGTGATTACTGTTGTTGATACAGAAGCGCCAACATTAGCAAATATTCCTGCTGATGTTGAGGTTGATTGTAATACAATTCCAGCCGTACCAGCAAATGGAGTAATTACCGCAGATGATAATTGTGATACGGATGTAGAAATCACCTTTGAAGAAACAACAGATAGTGACGATTGTGGTCAAGTTATTACTCGTATCTGGACTGCGACGGATAATTGTGGAAATGAAACTACTGCATCTCAAATTATTACAGTTGGAGACACAGATGTTCCGACCTTAACTGATGTGCCAGGTGATATTACTGTAGAATGTGACAATATTCCTACTGCGCCTGTCTTGACAACTAATGATAACTGTGATAGCAATGTTGAAGTGACATTCAACGATGTAATTACGCAAGGTATTTGTGCAGATAATTACACAATAACACGTACATGGACAGCAAATGATAACTGTGGAAATGCATCTGTTGCTTCGCAAGTGATTACAGTGATTGATAGTACTTCTCCTGAGTTATTCGGTATTCCAGAGAATGTAGATGCAGGCTGTGATGAAATACCAG
>CAZQTE010000565.1:0-3403 GCA_964595615.1 uncultured Saprospiraceae bacterium | reverse complement strand
AACAAGTATAATGGCTCAACTTATTGAATTTCTTTTACTAATCAAGTTTCTTAAAATCATAAGTGAATGACAAATATGCCAATCGCCCGATGAGTGGTCCACCATAGGCTTCAAAGTGTTCGTTATTTAACACATTGGAAGCACCTAATTTAGCAGTCAAATTCGCCTTCGGGAATGTTTTATTGATTTGAACGTTTAACAATCCATAGCTTGGTATTAAACCAGTGAACTGTGGTGAACCTTCAAACAAAAATCCTTCTACCCATTTATAATTGACATTAAAGCCAAATCCTTTTATTCTACCCGCCTGGATGTTTCGTCCACTAAAGCCTAGGTTAAATTTGTGTTCTGGCGTATTGAAGGCAGGGATAATCGGGTCATCGTCAAACTCCACATTAAGCTTATTCCAAGAGTAGTTACCATTTAATTGGAAATAATTCCAAAGGTAATAACTTAATCCAATCGAAAATCCTTGTGTTGTAACTTGATTTTCAGAGTTGGCTGAATAACGGAAAGCGTCTACGTCTTGTAAAATATTATCCGTAATTGTCGGCACTAATCCAATGTTGAAACCTAAGAAATCGTCGTAAATACTAAAGTAGTATCCTGCATCTACATATACTTTATTCCATAAGGTTGTCCGATAGCCGATTTCTGCAGTTTTTACACGTTCTGGACGGACAGCTCGAATATCAAAGCTATCCAAATCCATTGGGTCTTGACTTTTTCGGTAATCATTAAAGGACTCTACTGTAACTAAGTCCTGCACACCGTTCAAATTACCACGCAGTGTTGCTGGTCCGACATTTAAATCAAGATATTGATCCGCCAAAGTTGGATTTCTTACTGCCGCAGAAAAAGATGCACGTAAGAAACTACCTGGCTTCGGCTTATAAACAATCGATGCAGCAGGTGTCGCAATGACATTAAAATTTTGATTCTTATCACCACGAATTGTCGCAGAAAGAGCTAATTTATCATTAAAAAATTTCTTTTCTGCCCCAACATAAGCCCCTACTTCCCAGTTTGTGATAACAACATCTCCTGTATCCGCGAATACAGTTCCACGCGTATCTGGTGTATATAGACGACTATTAGCACCAACTTTTAAATACTCCAATCCATTGATAGCAAAATTATACTCACCGTGTACATGATACAAAGCACTTCTATCGTACAAAGCAGAACCATTATTTTGAAGCAAGCCATCATTAGCATTCAAAGTCGTTCTAATTTCGTTAAACTTTTCATCAAAACGAGCTGTACCTGGCTCAAATCTGTCCACAGAAGCTCCTGTACCAGCCATATCTGCTACGGCTACTGCATCTGCGTGAAACTGACGTAATGCTTCAAGATTAGTTGGGTCTTGATACCAAGCGGCAGCTGCGTCAAAATCATACGGTTGCACCATTCCATTCTCAATGACGATACCTGGGAAGCCAAATCCTCCTTCCTCTACGGGTCTTCTCAACTCCGTTTCAGGTTGTCCGTCTCCTTGCAATCTCCAATAATTCAAATAGTCTTTCCCCCAATCCGCATTAGTTTTCGCCTGTCTTTGTAAAATCAAAGCCGTTAAATATGGATCATAACTATTACCAGAAGACTCATCTGTGTAATATGCACGTAGGAAGTATTTTCCTTTTTTTCTTAATTCTAAACGAGTTTGCCAAAAAGCAATATCCTTCAAACTGAAGCGATTATCTCCTTGATAAACCGTCGTTCCTGTAGAAAAATTACCCGCCGCGATGAACTCAGAGGACTCTAATCCTTTATCTGGATTCAAACGAAAATGAAAGGCAGCAGCGGTTTTTAAGTTACGCGTATTATAATCTACCAAGTCAATCTCATTGTAGCCCGTCCGATGCCATTCTCTCAAACCAGGTATTCTAAAAGGCGTCGTTTCTGCAGAACCTGACAAATCTAGATTTCCTAAATACTCATCGCCATAACGATTAACCGCATCATAACCTCCAGGGCTATCTACATCATTAAATTCGTTATCTTCATCAAAAACCGCATCATAATTCGTAGCTTCCCAATCATCTGCACGTAAGTAGGAAAAGTTAACTTTATAAGCAAAAAACTCTTTCCCATCTTTATTAATTGCCGAATCAGCATATCTAAATGCGCCTTCGACCATATTACGCTCTCCTACCTTTATCGAACCCGCCAAGCCTTTATGGATAAAAGGATTTTTGGTCTCCATAGCAATTACCCCATTAAAGGCATTTGGTCCATAAAAAGCAGAACTTGCTCCCACGATAATATCTACTTTTTGTACATCTAACTCCGAAGACCCCAAGAAATTACCCAGTGAAAAATTAAGACCAGGTGACTGATTGTCCACCCCGTCAATAATCTGCAAAGAACGCACAGGGCTCGTACTATTAAAACCACGAGTATTAATGACTTTAAAGCCCAAACTTGCCGCAGTTACATCTACACCTTTGAGTGCACCTAGTCCATCATAAAAGTTATCAGATGTCGTTTCCTTAATCGCTAAAATGTCCAAAGACTCTACAGTCAATGGCGCAGCCTTTTGTTTATCAGATATTCTTTGGGTTTTTACAACTGCTGTTTCCAGTACATTGGCAGCTTCACCTAATGTTATATCAATAGTTGTACTTTCAGTCACAGTAACAACTTTGTCTTCATAACCAATATAGGAAAACACCACATTAACAGGTAGGTCTTCTTTTATTTTCAAATTATAAGTACCGTCGTAATCAGTCACAGTACCAACACCTGTGCCCTCGATGACAATACTCGCACCAATCAGGTCATCCCCATTGCCATCGTCTGTAACTTTTCCTTTGATTGTCGCTTGTCCAAAAATCATCGTTTGGCTAAACAACAGAAAAGTAAAAATAGAAAGTAGTTGTAAAAATTTCATACTAATTTATTAAGCAGTTATGCTATTTCGTTTCGTTCGGACGGCAAAATAGGCAAAAAACTATATGTGTTATGCAATTTTATCGTTTTTTTAATGAAATAACTATGAAGTTTAACGTTCAGTTTGAGAGAAAAAAAGAATAATGTATTGACTATCAATCAATTAAGCATTTAACTATAATACATTATTTTTATTAATCGGAAGGGGCATTTTTGCGAAAATTCGCTAAATATTTTTTAAGCACAAAAAATAGTGGGTCTAACTCAAAGAAACTTTTCTTGTATTTTGGTAAAAGTTATCTTAATTAGCCTATGTAAATATAACATAATATTTATAAAATAAAAAGAAGTCTTCTTACTTGAAGTTGTATTAGTTAAATAGCTGACAACAATGTTGTAAGGACTTAGGAATGCTAAAACAATGATTTGAACAATACCAACAAAAAAATTGAGCGAATGAAACTTAAAAAGTCATTCGCTCAATTTTATTTTTTCATCGAAACTTAGGATT
>CAZQTE010000564.1:0-3408 GCA_964595615.1 uncultured Saprospiraceae bacterium | reverse complement strand
AAAGTTATTTCCTCAATAACGTATGAATCTGCTCAGTTATTTTAGAGCTTGCTGGATTTGCAGCAGGGCTTTCCGCTATTCGTCCCTCTTGGTCTATCAAAAAGTAAGAAGGTAAACTCTTCACTTTGTATAATTCTGCGATTTTAGAATGATATCCGTGTCCCGCTTTTGCGCAAACATGAGTACCGTGCAACCCGTGAGATTTCACATAATTTTCCCAATCTTCCTTGTTGTCATCTAATGAAATATATAAGAAGACCACCTCGTCTTTTGGAAAGTTATTTGGTAAAGCTTGGCTATGTGGTAAATAGCGGCGACAAGGTGCACACCAAGTTGCCCAAAAATCCATATAAACAACCTTTCCTTCGAAATCACTTAAACGCACCGTTTTTCCATTAATATCTGTCAATTCAAAATCAGGTGCTTTCGTCCCAATCACCAATCCTTTCGCCTCATTGTAAGCAAATCTTAAAACGTTGCTATACAAGTCGTATGGACATTCTGCTATAAAATTCTGAATAGCATTTCCTGCTTCTACCAAATTACCACGACGACAAGCAGAATTTAATAATTTTGCTGCAGTAAAATAGTAAGCTTCATCTTTTAGATATTCTTTCGCAATTTCCATTTGTGTTTTACCTTTATTTTCAGGCTGTAACACAAGGTATTCTATATATTGTTGTAAAAAATAAATATAATTTTTCGCAGGCAAGCCTTGTTTTTCACTTATACTCAACTCCTTTAAAAAATCATAATAATTCGCTCCTACAGGCATTGGCGCAGGTTGATTATTATACAACGGATGCTCATAAGGATAATTCAATAAATTAGAAGCACGCCAGTAAGTAATGTTTGTTTTTGCGACTGGTAAAAAAGCTTCGCTCAATTGAATTTTCTTACAATATTTATCAGAAAATTGCTGACGAATTTTTACTTCTCGCTCTAGATATTCACTAAATTCTTTAGGATTTGCATACTGTAATTTTGCACGCAACTCTTCATCTTGTGTAGCAAAACCCAATGCCATTTCCTTCAAATAATTATTATTATTTTTCCCCTTTCCAGAAAAGTTAATCGTTTTTGAAATATCAGATGCATCAAAAGAAATATTCAAGTCATCTCCAGGTTCAACAAATATTTCAATGAATTTATTGCCATAAGAAATCTCTCCACTAACCCCATGTGTCAATTTAAAATCCGTTGAGAATGTACCATCTCCATTTGGTCTTAGTTCACGTTTATCTTCCTTGTATAAGATTGGATCTAGAAAAAGTGTCAGTTTTACTTTACGACCATTTGAATTGTAAATTTTTCCTTTTATAGAAACTACAGTTTCTTCCACATTTTGTGGTAAATTATCAATTTCTGGTAAATCTCTAGTCGAAATATTTTTTACAGATTTGCGTGTAATGGTATTTTTTGTTGGGCGTTTTTTATTCGCAATTATTGGCGCATCTGAAGGAGGAGGAGAAATTTTAATAATTTCTCTTTGCACAAAATCTGTCGTTTTCATTCCAGCTCTACGACGCAAGGCGTTTTCATATGCTCTCTGTACTGTAAGGTCATAGTCATCAATAGGGTTTAGGCGCAAAAAGTTAAAAACATCTGCTTTTAATTGTCCTTGTTCCTCTACGTATGCACGACGATACAAATCTTTAGCTAATGCATAAAAAAGCGTTTGTCCATTTAAGTGTGCTCTAGCAGCAACATTACTCATGTGAAGCTTAATCTTTTTCGTTTCTCGCGTAGTAATTTTGCGTTCACGCATCTCTACGCCGCCACGAAAGACCCAGCCAGAAATACCACTCTTAGTCCGTATTTGATACCAATAATCGGAATACAATGTTCCAAAATGTTTATATCTGAATTTCTCTGTAGTTTGATTTAAAAGGAATTCTGCTTCTTCTCCTTCCTCCAAATAACCTAAAACTTTATTTTCATGTGGCAACTCACGTATTTCAGACCTATGGAATCTACCTAAAATGTATCGTTCCATATAACTACTTTCCACCTCTCTAGTTTGCGTAAACTTATCTTCATCATCTTCTTCCTTTGGAGATTGATTGCTGTAAGTAATGTCAAAACCAGAAATCCAGCCTGTCATACCACTATAAGCTTCTACTTTATAAAAATTAAGCGGATTAATTTTTTCTCCTTCTAAAAGTCTCCTATCTACAATGTGGAGCATTTTACCTTTATCAATATTTAAGGTAACTGGTATTAACTTGTGCTCATTTAATAAAATGGTAGATGTATTTTTAACCACAAGTTTATCTGTTCCTTTACTTATTTCCTGCCATTCTCTTGGATTCTCTTTCGCAAAATCTAAAAATAAATCTAAAAAATAAAGATAGTCCTGATTGATAAGTGCATCATCATTACTCAATTCGATAACTCTTAAAAAATCATAGAACTCTGTCGGCAAGGTCATAGGAATAGACAGATTATTGCCAGCAGGATGCTCCGTCCGATAACGCATCAAATGATATGCCCACCAATAATCAATTGCAGCACTCGCATAGGAAGAAAAATTATCAGAGAACTGTCCTTCTTTTTGTGCTGTAAAGTCCTCTAAAAAACGTTTCTTTTTTGAACGAATCTCATCCATATATCGACGAAAGTTCAAAGAATTTCGCTGAATGATAGCCTCACTAATCACATTGTCTGAATAATTTTCAAATGCCAATGCACTTTCATTCAAATACTCATTGTGCAGAGCAGCTTTGCCTTCAAAAGCAACCGTCTCACGTAGACTCTCACCTTCTGATAATATTTTAATGGCGTCGCCAGGTTCTAAATAGACATCCAGATCTTGACCGCTATGACTAACACGCATAACAGTTATTTTTTCCAGAGGAAATTCAAAACGAAACTCACCAATTTCGCTCAATGGAATTTGGTAAATTTTCTCTTTACGTGTTATATAATTTTCGACGACATGCACTTGGATAGTGCCTTCGGTAGGTTCTGTGATAGCGCCGCCTATGAGCGTGCTTTTCTGCGCGACTTGGACAGCCGGCATTTTTTGTCCAAATGTTTGACTAGCTATAAAAAGAGTAAAAAAGATTACTCCTATATATCGAATAGTTTGACCTAGATTTCTTTCCATTTTATTCTTAAATCCGCTTTTCTTGCTGCCGCTACTTCTGAGACTGCTGCTATTTACCGAAAATTTAGTTTTGTTCATATACTTTGACCTATTTTCACAAGTGTTATTCTAAAACGATTAAATTTAAACCGTACAATTTGAGAATTGCGGGAACATCTTAACCGTTGAAAGTTGAGAAAAAGAGTCAGGTATATTTTTGTGTAGTTAACTAAAAAGTAAAACAGTGTTTGTGAGTAGTTTTTGCTTTTATTAAAAGTATGTTTGCTTTGTGTTCAGTAGAATTTATTTGTTCGGTAAAA
>CAZQTE010000563.1:0-3433 GCA_964595615.1 uncultured Saprospiraceae bacterium | reverse complement strand
GAAGGTCTTCTCTGAGCTCTTCCTGTAAGTCCGTACAGGCACCTATTGATAAAGCGATAAAGAATAAAAAAAGAAATTTTTTCATTGTTTAAATTTTTATATTTTTTTGGTTGTTTCCCTTGACGATACAAGAAAAACAACCAAAAGGATTTTATTAGAATGTTGCGCTAACGCCAAACAAGATTGTTCTTGCTGATGGGTAAGGAATGTATTCAATACCTGACGAAGGAACACCGTTTCTTAAGTTTACTGTATTTACTTCTGGATCAAAACCTGTGTAATCAGTGATGATTAATAAGTTTTGTCCTGTTAGTGAAACTCTAACATCTTTTAGTGAACTAATGTTACCAAAAGAGTAAGATAAAGTAGCGTTCGCTAATTTAGTAAAGTTTCCGCTTTCTAAATATCTGTTAGAAGACGAAATTGGATTTGCTATACTTTCTGTCGCTGAACCGTCAATTAAGTTCGCATCGACATTTCTGTTACCTAAGTTAGTGATTGGAATAACAGACATTGCTGTGTTATTATATAACATGTGCCCGTAAGCACCATTCCAATTCATAGAAAAGTTCAAATCACCTGCCTGTACACCAAATGTCAAACCTAAAACTACATCTGCATTCGGGTCACCAGCTTCGATAAGTGCTCCGTCATTTGCATGGATGCTTGCGCCGTTATCATCCAAACCTTGGAAATCTCTCACAAAATAAGTGTTCAATGGTAATCCATCTACATGTTTTTGAATAAAAGCCCCTGATGAACCTTGACCAAATAAATTACCTGTAAGGATATCTGGACCATTATAGTTTCTTAATTCGTTTTGTAAGAAAGAAACGTTCGCTCCAAGAGATACTTTTAATTCACTTTGATCAATGATGAAAGAATTTAATCCAATTTCAACACCAGAGTTTACCAACTCTCCATCAATGTTTTTCCAAGCTCTAATCGGTGGACCAGGCTCTTGTACAAATGGGTCTAATAGTAAGTTATCTGTTACTCTGTTGTAGTATTCAATATTACCAGATAGTCTATAGTCTAAAATAGCAAAATCCAAACCTATATTAAATGTAGAAGACTCTTCCCATCTCAAATCAGGATTACCAATATTTTCTTGAGAAATACCAGCATTTCCATTCAAGCCAAATCTATCTTGAGATGAACCAGCAGGAAACTCTTGGTTACCTGTTTTACCCCAACCTGCTCTCAATGCTAAATCATCAAATAAATCGCTATCCGCAAGGAAGCCTTCGTTTACAATATTCCATCTTGCTGCAAATGAAGGGAAAATACCATAAGTATTGTTAGTACCAAACTTAGTAGAACCATCCGCTCTTACAGTAGCTGTAATGTCAAATCTTTCACCGACACCAATAGCTGCTCTTGCAAAGTACGATTGTAACTCGTTGACAGGCTCTGCAAAAGAGAATACTTGTCTGTTATCATTATTTGAATTTTGTAGGATATTTGACAAGTCAAATCCAGCAGGTACATCATCAAATCCAAATCCAGCAAATCCAAATCCTTTGAAATCAAATTTCTGGTATTCGTAACCCGCTAACAAGTTCAAAGTAAGATTGTCAGATAAATCAGTGTTGTAGTTAAGTGTATGTACATTGTAAGTCGTCAACAATTGATTATCTGAAAGACCACCAAGACCTAAGTTTTCAATACCCTCAATATTAATGTCCTTAGAGATACCACCTCTTGCAGTACTTGTACCATAGTTTACACCAAATCTGTAACGGTATGTTAAGTCTTTAGTAATTTTTACGTAAGGAGAAATACTTGCTAATACATTAGTAGTATTTGAAATTTCATTGTATGCAGCTAAATAGTGAATAGGATTGATTGTTGTCGCACCAACACCTGCATTATTAGCACCTGTTGTAAACTCACCGTCAGTCATTAAAGGAATAGTAGGATTCCATTGCAATGCTTGACCTACTAAGTTACCTCTAAAACCCGCATCAGTTGAAATAGGAGCGATATCCTCTACTGTATGAGAAGATGTCAAGAAGATATCTACACCTGCATTGTCATTCAATAGGTCAAAACTTGAATTTAATGACGCAGAATATCTTTTAAGACCTGACTCTTTTATGATACCCTCTACATCTTGGTAACCAGCAGAAAATCTTACACTGTGGTCTTCTCCACCAGTACCTACTGAGAAGTTGTAGTTTTGAGTGATACCTGTTTGAAGAATTTCATCAAAAGCATCTACAGAAGAACCTCCGTCACCAGAAGTTAAACCATAGTCATTAAGAGCTGAACGGTATTCATCTCCTGTTAATACGTCATATTTTTTCAAGATATTACTTGAACCTAATGTCGCATTAAAGTTAACATCCAATTCGCCTTTTCTTGCTTTCTTAGTTGTGATTAAGATAACACCATTTGACCCTCTAGAACCATAAATAGCTGCAGAAGATGCATCTTTTAATACTTCGATAGATGCAATGTCACTTGGATTAAGGAAATTCAAAGGATTTGAATTTGCAATATTTCCAATAAGGTCTGTTGAGAAAAGACGTGCTTTTGCCGTACGTCCGTCTAATGGAATACCATCTACTACATATAAAGGGTTAGCTCCTGAACGAATAGAGTTGTTACCACGGATTTTTACCGTAGCTTCACCACCTGGCTGACCACTATTATTGATGATGTTGACTCCTGGAACACGACCTTGAAGTAATTGATCCGCAGAAATAACAACTCCTTGGTTAAAGTCTTCTTCTTTCAAAGAAGCAACCGCACCTGTTACGTCACGTTTTTTCACAGCACCATAACCAACAACAACAACCTCGTCTAAAGTCGCTCCTGCGCTTAGGCTTACATTTAATACGTCTCCAGTAATAGCAACGGTTTGAGTTTCGTAACCAGTGTACGAAAATTCAAGAGCGTCTACTCCTGCTGGTACTTTTACTGAATAGCTTCCGTCAATGTCAGTAACTGTTCCTGTTGCTGCTCCTTTAGCAATAACAGAAGCTCCGATTAGGGGCTCATTGTTTTCTGCATCCGATACGACACCAGTTACTGTTTTCTGTGCAAAAGAGAAAACAGCAAATGATAACATAAGAATCACAGTAAAACTGAGCTTACTTATTAGTTTTTTCATTTTTTTCAATGTTTTGAAAGAGTGCGTTAAAAGTTAATTATTTTTCAGACTTGCATCTGAATCTCGACTTGTTAATGTAAACGTAACAATAATTCTTGAAAATAAAATCATATATAGACAATTATTTTTTACGGTAATTACCGTAAACGTTTACGAAAATGAAAAATTTCATTAATTTTACATTTCGTAAATGAATACTTTTTTTCTTTGAGGAAATGCTTGTGCTCAAAGTCGAAATTTTAGAAAGCAGTTTATGCTATTTGAAAAGTAAGTCGGGGTACTTTTTAAATCAGTAAATTCCTCCTTAGGAACGCT
>CAZQTE010000562.1:0-3443 GCA_964595615.1 uncultured Saprospiraceae bacterium | reverse complement strand
TAATCCTTTTGCAAAAACCTTTGTGCTTTTACCTTGATTAAAGTCTCTTCGTGTCAGGCTATATTTTTTCCCTTGATAAAATACTTCAGAATAGCCCAATGGTATTTTTTTGATTAGTTCTTTCATATTTAAATTTCGAGTGATTTGTTTATCTTCGCGCTGCTAATTTAAAAATAACCATTCTATGCAGATGCAAGAAAATTCTCCACTAATTTTAAACATCGAATCCGCTACCGATATCTGTTCCGTAGCATTAAGTCGCGGTGTGCAAATTCTTGCTTTTAAAGAAACTGAAGAAACCTTCGCGCATTCAAAAGTATTGACTTTATTGATAGAAAATTGTCTTAGTGCCGCAAATATTAAATTAAAAGATATAGACGCGGTGGCGATTAGTAGAGGTCCTGGAAGCTACACTTCTTTGCGTGTAGGCAGCTCTGTCGCTAAAGGAATCTGTTACGCTTTGAATAAGCCAATGATAGCTGTAGATACCTTAAAGTCTTTAGCCTTAGCGACTTATGCCGCTGAGGGCGACACAGAGGCTATATACGCCCCGATGATAGACGCCCGCCGTATGGAAGTCTATACCGCACACTTTTACTCTACGGGTGACCGCTTAATGGACACTGCTGCCGAAGTTATTACAGAAAAATCTTATTCAAATATTTTTAAATCTGAAAAAAAGGTAATATTTTGCGGAAGCGGAGCAGAAAAATGCCGTTCAGTATTACTTTCCCCCCTTGCATTTTTTTCCCCTATAGTATGTTCTGCAATGTATTTGCCCCCTTTGGCAGTACAAGCTTTTAATGAAAAACGCTTTGAAGACATAGCTTATTTTGAGCCTGAATATTTCAAAGCACCGAATATCACGAAGTCTAAAAAGCGTTTACTTTAAGACAAGTTGTCGGTTGACAGTTGTTAGTTGACGGTAGAAAAATCTAAAATCTGCTGTCTAGAATCTAACATCTAAAAAAATCCCTCTTTTTCTCAAGAACCGTTATTACAAAAAAAACATATCTGATTCTGTGCTTTGCACATTATCCAGAACTGTCTATAATCAAATCTTTCACAACTGTTTGGGTAGTGGAAAGGTCGAATTTTCGTTGATTTAGGCGTTGATTTTTGCTATGTTAAGGGATTCACAATCAAGAACTTAGGTTTTAGATTTGCATTCAAATTGTCAAAAAACGAATAAGAATTAAATTTAAATTAAAAAATCTTTTTTATTGTGAATTAAATTCTTTTATTTTGACCTGATTTTTAGAAACTTACACATAGTTTAAAATCGTCATGCTTACAATTGGTACGATTTTCGATTTTTAGCTAACAACATTCTATTTTAAATAAACATTCATATGAGAAAGCAAAAAAACGAAACTGTTACATTAAAGAAGGGAAAACAGGATATTCAGCTCGACTACGCAGAGCTACGCAAAGCTGTATTGGTACTACGTGCAGTTAACCACAAATTACGTCAACGCGTCATCGACCTCTTAGAAGAGCACGAACGCATGACCGTGACGGACATTTACATCAAATTACGTTTGGAGCAATCTGTAGCATCTCAACACTTAGCGATTTTACGTCGTGCAGGAGTTGTAGCAACAGAGCGTCACGGTAAGTTCATTTATTATGCATTGGACCAAGAGCGTTTGTCTCAAATTTCAAGATTAGTAGAAGAATTAGCTGCGTAATTAATTTTACAAAAGTTTTTCTTTTTTACGAATTTTTTATGATGTGGTAAAGTTAGGCTAAATAGGACAAATTGAGATTAGATATTTGATTTTTATAGAATTTTATAAGTTCTTGATTATCAGAAAAAATATTTTAATTTTTCCATTTAAACTTTCATTATCACAAGTGATTTTTATTCCCGAAGAATGAGGAAGAAAAGTACAAAATCGATAGGATTATACCTTTAATTTGAGTTCGAGACACAAAGCACAGAAAACATAAAAATTGTGTTAATAACGAAAAATAACTTTTTATCGATAATTTTTTTTCAAATAAGAAAAAAATATTTTTCAGCTTCTCGTTTTGTCACATAACAGTTTTTCGTCAATCCCATGACAAACAGTTACAAGGGGGAAACGTATAGAAAAAGCTTACACATCATTTATTTTTCTAATATTTTCACTTGAAGTTCGTAGTGAAAAAATGCTGTCAGCCAAAAGGTTGACAGCATTTTTTTTGGAGATTTTTTGAATAAAATGAAAATTAAACGCATATTTGCTTTGCACATTAGTTTTCATACTCCAAACTTATTACTTCTATGAGAAAAGCTAAGGTTATTATTAACCATGAGAAACTGGCTGATTCTTCAGAAATCCTAAGGGCATTAGCCCATCCTTTACGTATGCGGATTCTGGAATTTATTGACGAAAATGGCACGATTAACGTCAATAAAATTTACAATACTTTGAAATTAGAGCAATCTATTACATCTCAACATTTGCGCATTTTGCGTATTGCGGGATTGGTAGAAACTACTCGCGAAGGTAAATTTATCCATTACAGTATCAACTACGATAGATTGACACATTCAATGACTGCAATTAATGTATTTTTGGATGCTATTAACGAAGAAAAAGAATAGTAAGAGTTTTATTTTATCCGAAAGTGTAACAACATAACCAACGCTGAAAGATTAACTAAGCAAAGACTAAACATAACTTAAGTACTCGTTAGATTTCGAATAATTGAGCAAACACACAAAGGAATTTTGAATGAAGAATTTTGAATTTTGAATGAATTAAATTATTAATTTTTTATTATCACGCAAAATACAAGATTTCTCTTCTTATTTCCGAAACAGGTAACTTCGTAACTGAGGTTGCCTAATTGTGTTTTACTCTCCTTCAATCTCCCAACCGTACTTTATCCAATCTTCTTCAAAGTCAATATCAGATAAGTGCTCTGTCAAATGATAAGTAGCGTTAAGAGCGTTTATGCGCTCAATTGTAGTTGGGAAAACACTTTCGGTGCTCCACTCTACATTTTCAAAGACAGTTGGCTGAAAACTGCGCATTCCTAAGAGATAGTAACCTCCGTCAAAAGTAGGTCCAACTACAAAGTCATTTTTATCCAAAGCATCAAATGCCTCTTGGACAATCTCTGGCGTCAAACTCGCACAGTCACTGCCGATAATCACGACCTTGTCATGCCTTTTAAATCCTTCAGCAAAGGCAGCAGTCATTCGTCCACCAAGGTCAGTTTCTACCTGTAAATGCTTTTGAAAGTCTTCATTTGACCAATCATCCACGCGATTTATTTCTTGGCTATAAAAGAGTAAGCGAGAAGTGTCGGCTGTCAAGGCGATTTTGCGCGTGTGCTTCATCAGTTCGATGTAGATTTGTAAGGCGCGTTTATCGCCAGCGGTTTTGGCGATACGCGTTTTGACGTGTCCGAGTTCTGGATTTTTGACGAAGATGATTAATGAATTCATA
>CAZQTE010000561.1:0-3462 GCA_964595615.1 uncultured Saprospiraceae bacterium | reverse complement strand
GAGGACAAATTATCCTGTCAAATGTTATAAGTTATTTTTTTAGCGTTCCTTAGTAATACCAGATTACTTATGTCCAATTACTTAATAATTCACTTTAGGTACACACTACTATGGGAGAAAAATTAATCAAGATTTTTTCAGGTGTTTTTGCATTTTTTTGGTTTTGCATTGTATTTATAGAATACTGGCGATACAATCCAGCCTATGCAAAGGCAATTCAATATTTCCAATATTATGATTTGCTCTTTTTACTCCTTGGCTTGGGCGGAGTCATTAGTTGGAAAATTTCAAAAATCAAAGCACCTTCTAAGTTTATCAATGGTCTGACTGTCTTTATTGGTTTTTTATTAATAGACTTAATGACGATGTTTTTTTTCTATGGAAAAATGAACTCGATTTCTCTTAGTGCGAAAGGATTATTTACACACTGGGGACATTTAATTGGTGTGTCATTAGCTGTATTTTTAATCTATCTTGTCGCTCGTACTATTGGATCTGTTCTTGAATTTGTATTCCCTCTAAAAATTGAAAAAACAGATTTGCCAGTTATTCATACTGTTTTAGGAGTGGGAATATTAACTCTTTTACTTTTCTTTTTAGGTGTAGTTGGGTTATTAAAAGTTTGGTTTGTTGCACCTATTTTGCTTTTAATATTAGTCGGAGCTTTTCGGACATCTCTTCAAATTATTAAATCTTTCTTATTACAACCTATCAAATGGATAGGAAAATTGAATACATTAGGTGTTTTTAGTTTTCTATTTTTAGCTACTTTCCTTGTTTTTGATTTTGTGCAATTACTGCGTCCTTTTCCAGCGGGAACAGACTCTATCAATTTATACATCAATCTAACGAAGTTAATTGCAGACTATGGCGCATTAGTCCCAGGACATGGGCTTTATAATTGGTCTCTATTTATGTCATTAGGTACAGTTGTTTTTGGGCGAGTTGATGTTGCTTTAGGTTTGTCTTTTTTAGGTGGTTTGTTGTCATTAGCAGCATTATTTCAATTAAGTCGAAAGTGGTTAGATGTTAATCAATCTGCCCTTTGTTTGTTGCTCTTTGGCTCGATGCCGATGACAAATTATCTTTGGTATCAAGATGTCAAAATTGATATGGGGCTGCTCTTTGTAACACTTTGTATTTTACTCTTGCTTCATAATTGGATTGTGCCTCCTGTTCCTGAATCTCTCACTCTCAAAACAACAACAAATAAGAAAAAGACCAAGAATAAAAAATCTTTAATTCCCAATAAAAGCTCTCAAGCTTCTCAACGATTACTTTCTGTAAAAACGTTTTTTGCTCAGCGTATCCCTGTTTTTCTACAAGAAAATAGGCTTATAGTTGTCATAAGTTTTTTAGCAGGTTTTGCCTTTGGAATAAAATTAACTACGCTGTTTTTCTTCCTTGCCTTGGGCTTTGCTATCTGGTACATAGAGGGAGGATTTCTTGCTCTGCTTACTGCATTCTTTCTTATTTTTGGAGTGACCTTTTTAATAGAATTAGATGCAACTTCTTCTTTGCGCATCTTCCATGAGAATGTTTCCGTGTTGATAGCTATTTTATTAATAATAGGATTAGGATTGAGTATTTATTTATTTTTCAAACAAAAAAAT
This sequence comes from uncultured Saprospiraceae bacterium, assembly GCA_964595615.1. Classification (GTDB taxonomy): domain Bacteria; phylum Bacteroidota; class Bacteroidia; order Chitinophagales; family Saprospiraceae; genus JAHDCG01. Next base: position 1,849 of record CAZQTE010000561.1, on the reverse strand, counting down.
AGGATGATTAGACTATCGAAACTATCCTTGATTTTAGTAGTTTTTTTCTTACTACCCGTACTACCATGGTTTGCAAAAAACATATCCGAAGGAGAAGCTATTACTTTCAATAAATTACTAAAAGGAAAAAAAGCAACGCCTTTTATTAATTTAAAGAATCCGAAAGAATTAGATAAAGGAGGCGAATGATTTTGTAATACAGTGTGCTAAATGTTATTCATGTCCTTTTTTCATTCATTCATGTATCTTAATGTTTCATTTAACTTGAATTTTGCTAGGTTTAACCTTGATTTAACTTGATTTAACTTGATTTAAACATAATGTCAGTTGTGTTTAATAAATTAAATTATGTTAAGCTAATTTAGCAAACTACGACCACACACGATATTTTTATTTCACAGGTAACATTTTGAAATAAAAAACAGAATACAAAGACTATGAGAATTTCAGACCTCTGTGCGATGGTTAAACCTGTACGCTCAATACAAAAAACGCTCTCCGTTTTTGTGTTGTTCTTTCTTTGTATAAATTTTTCTAATCAGAGTTTTTCTCAAGAGGTAATCATTCCTGGTATCTATCGAATGCCAGATAAGGTTGTAGGAAAGAAAAAAGTCAATAAAAATATAAGAAGCTCTGTACGCATAGATTTACATCGTTTTATGGGCTTTGAGAGTTTGCCTGCTCGTTACATGTCTTTGCCCTACGATACTTTTCAACATACGAATGTGCCTGGAGCATTCACAGATACGGGTTTTATCTTACTTCTTCTTTTGCCCATTCTTTTTTTATTTCTAAAGAGAAAAATAGACCCGCTTGCACAGCTTTTATTTATTGGTTTTTGTACTCTTCTATTACTTATATCTATTCCTTCTGCGTTTATGAATCAACATAAGCACAACAATACGAGTCAAAGTATTCGTTTTTTAGAAGAAAATCCACAAGAAGGAATACTTGGAGAAGCGAGCGATATTATTAACAAAACGGCACTACATTTTTATGCGCCGATTCACAATACATTTCCAGATAAAGATAAAAGTTCTCTTATTTACCCAGGCATGATTTTACTATTTTTTGGTGTATTATTCATGCTTTTTAGACAGACAGCAGACTATACAAAAGCTACAAAGGCCTTTGTATTCTTTCTGGCTATGTATTTCTTCCTGTGGTGGATATTGGGTGTGGGCGTAGCTTGGTATGGTATGTTGATATTCTGTGTTCCTTATATTTTTTTAGTAAAAGGTATGAGCAATTGGCAAGGCTTTAACATCAAGAAAATTTCTCCACAAATCATCAAACCAAGCATCTTATTTTTATCCTGTTTTGTATGGATATTTTTTGCTTTCACTTATCGTACGACTAATTATTTTCCAGTCAATGAAGAACGCTCAAAGCATATTTACATTCCTCCTTTTGTTGAATATCAGGCAGGAAATGTGACTGAAGATGAGCTGTTTAACATGACTTTTCCAAATTCTGTTCAAGTAAAAAAAATATTTAATCAAGACCCCGAAGCACGCATATTTATGGTGGGTACACAAACAAAAATGTTTGCAGAAAAAAACGACAAGCGTGTTTTTCAAGATACCTTCCTCGACTATTTTGATGCCCTAATTAAAAAGTATAAAGACAAAAGAAAGTTTATACAAGCCTTGCGTGCTTATCGATTTAAGTACATCATTTTTGATATAAACTTAAGTTCAAATGACCTCACACCTACCAAAGAATTGACGCGCAAGTTTACCAATTTTTTGAATTGTCTATACGATAATCCAGAAGTAGAATTAATTCTAACAGACCGACTTATTCGAAAAAACAATACAGGAGAATTAGTGTCGGAAGTTTTTCCTGT
>CAZQTE010000560.1:0-3463 GCA_964595615.1 uncultured Saprospiraceae bacterium | reverse complement strand
ACCGACGGTATCGCTTACCGCATGGAAACGATGCAAAATCCCGGTCACCCCATTGGCAATATGCCAAGCATCAATGTCACAGGCTGTAATGTGGATGAAATTCCTGATTTCCTTTTAAACTTTTGGAATGTCTATCCTGATGATGATATTTCTCCTTTTATCTCTGTAGATTGTCAACAAAATATCGGCAGTTTTGACCCCAATGATAAACAAGCATTCCCTATCGGCTATGGCGAAGAACATTTTATCGAAGCCAATACTGAAATCGAATACCTCATTCGCTTTCAGAATACAGGGACAGATACGGCGTTCACCGTAGTCATTGAAGATGTCCTTTCCGAGCATTTAGACATCACATCTATTCGTACGGGTGCGAGCAGTCATCCTTATGATTTTGACATCGAGAATGGGCGAAAACTGAAATTTACTTTCAACAATATTTTACTGCCCGACAGCACTACAAATGAACTTGCTTCGCATGGTTTCATTAAATTTAAAGTTAATCAAGTCGCTGATAATCAAATTGGTACATTGATAGAAAATAATGCAGCGATATTTTTTGATTTTAATGCGCCTGTGATTACAAATACTGTTTTCCATGAGATTGGTGAGGATTTTATTGAGAGTGTATTGGTTAGTACACACGAACTTAGAGGAGAAGAAAAACGCGTTTTTATTTCTCCAAATCCATTTTCAAATGAAACTTTTTTTAGAGTAAAAGGAATGGAGAATGCAACTATAAAATTTACTTTGCATAATACACAAGGACGCTTAGTGCGAGAAGAAATTTATAATGTGAGTAGCTTTAAGTTTTTGCGAAAAGGATTGAGTGATGGTTTGTATTTTTATCGTATTGAGGAAGACGGTGTTTTGATTGATACTGGAAAAATTGTGATGAATTAACTTTCCTAATATGCCATATCTCCAAGATATGGCATATTTTTTCATGATAAAAGTCCTTCTGCTTTTCACGGGAAAGCCTTTCTGTTTTTATTCGGCGAGATATGCCATATTTTGAAAATATGGCATATCAGATTTTAGTCAAAAAACATTATTTACCTCTCCTCAAAATCCCACTATTCATTCAAACTATAATTTTTTTATCTTTTTCATGTCACTTTCATACGATTTGGCGGAGAACTCGAAAAAAAGATGCAAAGAATTTCCTTTTCTCAACTCTATGCTTTTACCTTTGCGAATGGAAACAGTAAAAGGAGCACAAAACGGTCTTTTGGCCGCCACGCAAGATAAATTTCTACAAGAGGCATTCACTTTTGATGATGTCTTACTTGTACCAGCCTACAGCGAAATCCTTCCTCGTGAAGTTGATTTGTCTACGCATTTCACTAAAAAATTAAAATTAAAAGCGCCTATCGTGTCTGCTGCAATGGATACAGTAACCGAGGCAAAGCTAGCTATCGCTCTTGCACGTCAAGGGGGTATTGGTATCATTCACAAAAACATGACGATTGAGCAGCAAGCCGAGCAGGTTCGTTCTGTCAAGCGTTCTGAAAGTGGGATGATTATCGACCCTGTAACTTTAACAAGTGATGCAAAGATTGGCGATGCTTTGGGTTTGATGAAGAAATTCCGCATTGGTGGTATTCCAATTATTGATGCAGAGAGTAAATTGATTGGTATCTTAACGAATCGTGATTTGCGTTTTGAGTCAAATGGGCATCGTTTGGTGAGTGAGCTAATGACTTCAACTAATTTAGTTACTGCTCCGATTGGAACAGACTTGGAGCAGGCGAAGGCAATTTTACAAGCGAATAAAATTGAAAAATTACCTGTTGTAGATGATAATAATACTTTGGTAGGTCTTATCACTTACAAGGATATTATGAAAGTTCAAGATTATCCTAATGCATGTAAAGATAGTCTCGGACGCTTGGTTGTTGGTGCAGCAGTCGGTGTGACTTATGACATGATGGAACGCGTAGATGCGCTCAAAGCCGTTGGTGTAGATGCAATTTGCATTGATACTGCTCACGGTCATTCTGTTGGTGTCCTCGATGCAGTCCGCAAGGTAAAAGCGAAATATGGCGATGACATTCAAGTCGTTGGAGGAAATGTCGCAACTGGTGCAGGTGCAAAAGCTTTAGCGGATGCAGGTGCTGACGGAGTGAAGGTTGGTGTTGGACCAGGAAGTATTTGTACGACACGTATCATTGCAGGTGTTGGAGTGCCTCAATTGACAGCGATTTTTAATGCGGCTCAAGCCTTGAAAGGCACGGGTGTTCCTGTGATTGGAGATGGAGGTATTCGCTATACAGGTGATATCGCAAAAGCAATTGCTGCTGGTGCAAGTACCATAATGGCTGGCGGACTTTTTGCTGGTGTAGAAGAAGCACCAGGCGAAACGGTTATCTACCAAGGACGTAAATTTAAGATTTACCGCGGAATGGGTTCTATCGGTGCTATGGAATTAGGTTCTAAAGACCGTTATTTCCAAGATGTGGAAGACGACATCAAAAAATTAGTACCAGAAGGTATCGAAGGTCGTGTTGCTTTTAAAGGAACATTGGCAGAGGTGACGGTTCAATACTTAGGTGGTTTACGCGCGAGTATGGGCTACTGTGGTGCACCAACTATCGCTGATATGCAAAATGCGAAATTCACCCGTATGACTGCTGCTGGTATCCACGAGAGTCACCCGCATGATATTACGATTACGAAGGAGGCGCCGAATTACTCGCCGAGATAAGAGGGTTTAGAGTTGAGGGTTACGAGTTTTGGGCTTGTGCGTTGAGGCGAACTAAGTTTCTTTGTTTTTGTTATAATTCTAAGCACAAACTACTATTGACCCTCAACACATAACTCAAAACACACAACTCACATGACCATACCAACAGACAAACCTCTTCTCTTCTTCGACGGCGTCTGCAATTTATGCAGTGGCTTTGTCCAGTTTGTGATAGAGCGAGACCCTGAGGCTAAGTTTCGTTTTGCGTCTTTGCAATCGGAGGCTGGACAGCAGGTTTTGCGAGATATGAAGATGTCTGAGACAGAATTGAGTACAGTCGTTTTGTTAAAAAATGGGAAGACTTATACGCATTCTGATGTGGCATTGGAGATGTCACGAGATTTGGGCGGATTGTGGAATTTATTTTATGTTTTTAAAATTATTCCAAAACCAATCCGTGATAAGATTTATGATTGGGTGGCGACTAATCGGTATAAGTGGTTTGGAGAGAAGGAAAGTTGTTGGTTGCCTACGCCTGAGTTACAGGCGCGTTTTTTGACTTAATTGAAGATGAAATGCAGAGGCGCGGAGACGCAGATTTTTATTGCGAAAAAAATGATAAAAACAGAAAAGCTGATTTAACAATTTAATGTTAAATCAGCTTTCTTGTTTTATCCGCAAAGTACAATTCGTACTTCGTAAATCGTACTTCCTTCTATTCCTCAAAAACAATCTCAATCACCTCTTCTTCTGCTTCTCCTTCTGTTGAAATCACAA
>CAZQTE010000559.1:0-3475 GCA_964595615.1 uncultured Saprospiraceae bacterium | reverse complement strand
ATCAACAATTATCGTGCTTTGAAGCCAAAACTGAGAAAAATTATACACTGTCCAAATGACGGAGTTATTATTTCGTCGTTACTAATTATTTGATTTTAGCTTTTCCTTTTTTTCCTGTCACACGATTTGACGAAGAACGAAAACCATTTCTAACTACATCACCAATTAATATGAAAAAAGTAATTTACACTCTTCTCCTTTGCTTAATCAGCTTTGGAACTTATCTCTCTGCTCAGCAATTATCGCATGCGCAAGGTGAAATTTTAATTCAAACAGAAAAAGACGGTGTTCTTCGCAATGCTATACAAGACTTTGCGATTATTGATGGCGTTTCTACAAACCTTCATCTTAAAAAAGTAGTAGTCAAAAGCTTAGATATGTATCTTTTAGCATTTGACTTTGCAGCTGTTAATGAAAATGTGATGCTACAAAAATTGGCTCGTCACGATGATATTTTGACTGCTCAATTCAATCATTTAATTGATTTACGTTTAGAACCTAATGATGCTCAATTTGACCAACAATGGCAATACATCAATACAGGACAAGACGGTGGAACACCAGGTGCTGATATTGATATGGATTTAGCTTGGGACATTACAACAGGTGGTGTGACTGCAAATGGAGATACCATTGTCGTAGCAGCATTGGATGATGGTATTGATTTAAATCACGCAGACTTTGAAGATAATCGCTGGCGCAACTGGGCAGAAATTCCAAATAATGGTATCGATGATGATGGCAATGGCTACGTGGATGATTATGAAGGTTGGAATTCCAACAATGATAATGATAATATCTCCGGGGGGGGGCACGGTACACCAGTAGCGGGTATCATAGGTGCTAAAGGAAACAACGAAATTGGTGTTTCTGGTGTAAGTTGGAATGTGAAAGTCATGATTATTAAAAATGATTTTAATACAAATGAGGCTGCTGTTTTAGCTGCTTATGGTTATGTACTCGCCCAACGTCAACGCTATAACGAAACAAATGGTGCTGAAGGTGCATTCGTCGTTTCTACGAATGCTTCTTGGGGTATTGACCAAGGACAACCAGAAAATGCTCCTCTATGGTGTGGTTTCTATGACATTTTAGGTGAGCAAGGTATACTAAACTGTGGTGCAACTGCTAATGCCAATTTTAATATTGATGAAGTAGGAGATTTGCCAACAGCCTGTCCAAGTGATTATATGATTTCTGTGACCAACATGAATCGCAATGATAATAAAGTGACTAGTGCAGGATATGGTTTAGAAACGATTGACTTAGGTGCATTTGGTGCGGATACATGGACGACTGCATTAGGTGGAGGTTATGCTGGATTTGGAGGTACATCAGGTGCGACTCCTCATGTGGCAGGTACTATCGGTTTGATGTATTCTGCTCCTTGTTCTAACATTGCAAGTTTAGCATTGTCTGACCCAGCAGCAGCAGCATTGGCTGTACGTTCTTATGTATTTGACGGTGTAGACCCAAATGCAAGTTTGGATGGCATTACAGTAACAGGTGGTCGTTTGAATGTACGAAACTCAATTGATTTACTCCTGGAAGATTGTGGACCTTGTCCTCCTCCCTCTACTTTGGCAGCGATTAATGTGACTGTTGATGCAGCTGATTTGACATGGGTAAGTAATGAAAATTCAACGCTAGATACATTACAATATCGTGCAGTTGGGGCAATGGATTGGACGGATGTTCCAGCAGCTGTTTCTCCAGTAGCGATTACAGATTTGCTGGCTTGTACTGACTACGAATTCCGAGTGAAAGGTAGTTGTCCTGAAGAAGATTCAGGATATTCTTCTGTTAAAGTATTCAGAACGGATGGTTGTTGTACTGCACCAGAAAATATTGTAGTTGCAGACGCTACAGAATCAAGCTTTACTGTTAGTTGGGATGCTTTGACTGCTGCGGAGTCTTACAATGTACGTTGGAGACAAATAGGAACAACAGAATGGATGGAATTTAATGGCGCAGTTAATTCTACCACAGCTTTAGCCGATTTGGAGTCTTGTGCTGTATATGAAGTACAAGTAGCAACAGTTTGTGCTACAGAAACTACTGAATACTCAGCCTCGGTTACAGCTCTAACTAATGGTTGTGGTGCTTGTACAGAAAACGATTACTGTGAACGTCCTTCTGGAAATGTTGTTGATGAATGGATTGAAAGTGTAAGCATCGCTGGAAATGAAATCGTGAGTGGTGAGAATGGTGGCGAATTCGCTTTCTTTGGTAATCCGACAGTTATTGATGCAGCGCAAGATTTAGAAATGATTATGACTCCTGCTTATGCTGGTCAAACATTTCCAGAGTATTTTACTGTATGGATAGATTTGAACCAAGATGGTGTTTTCTCTGATGATGAGTTATTGTATGAGAGTGGAGGACCAACAACGACTGCTGAAACTGCTAATATTGATGTTCCTACAACAGCAATGAATGGAGTTACGCGTCTGCGTGTACGCATGAATTGGAATTCAGCTGGAACAGACCCTTGTAATGGAGCTCCAGGCTGGTATGGTGAAACAGAAGATTACTGTGTAGAGATTATTAATGCTGGATTGGAACCTGAGCCATGTGTAGAAGTAACAAACTTGGAAGCTATTTCGGCTACCAATACATCTATCACAATGTCATGGGAACATAGTGAAAGTACAGCTAATTTCATATTGAGATATGCGCCAGTAGCTGGAGGCGCAGATACAGAAGTAGATGTTATGGCATCTCCGTATACTGTAGAAGGTTTAGATTTTTGTACAGAATATCGTTTCAGTGTTCAAGCAGTATGTAGCAGTGGAGAGCTAAGTGAATTTGTTGAAGTGGATGAAACAACTACTTGCGAATCAGAATGTGAAGCTGTAATGAACTTAGACTCAGTTGCGACTACAATCAACTCTATCACAATGGCATGGGAACATAATGAAGATGGAACAAACTTTATTTTGAAATATGCTCCAACTGCGGGTGGCACGGAGATAGAAGTAGAAGTAAATGGTACATCTTATGTTGCTGAAGATTTAGAAGTTTGCACAGAATATCGTTTTGATGTACAGGCGATATGCGAAGGAGGAGCACCAAGTGCTTCTGTAGAAAAAGACATATCAACTTCTTGTCTATCAGCAGTGGAAAGTCTACTCAATGAGGCGGACGAAATGCGTCTTTTCCCGAATCCATTTACAAGTGCTTTAAATTTAGAAATGAATTTGAATTCACGCGTAGATGATTTGCAAATTGAAATTTTAAATACGGCAGGACAAGTTCTTTCTACACAAACACAAAATACCTTATCTGCTGGTCGTCATTTATTGTCGATTAACTTGAAAGATAATGTAGCAGGTGTTTATTTCGTTAGAATTTCTACTGAAGATAGTAGCACTGTGAGACGTGTAGTACGCACGAATTAAGTCTATTAACTGAGCTTTAAAACATGAGTCATCCCGAATTTTTACTTGAAAGTTCGGGATTTCTCTTTTTACAG
>CAZQTE010000558.1:0-3489 GCA_964595615.1 uncultured Saprospiraceae bacterium | reverse complement strand
ATCGTTGCATAGCCGTAGCTACGGGACTATTTTTTGGATGAAAATAGCGGAAAAAATATCCTCTCAAAATATCGATATAAATAGGGTCGCGTACTTAGTTACTTTACTTATTTTATGAACTAAAAAGATTAATGACTGTTTTCGAAAGAAAAAATCATGAAAAAAGTATACTTATCTCTCTTTTTGACTTTATCGTTTAGTTTTTTATGTGCTCAAACGGTTGAATTGCAACATTTCAACGAAGTTCGCCTCAACAAAACAAAAACTGCAATGACCATTCTAGGGACTTGGGCAGTTGGAAATATTGCTATTGGTTCTGTTCTAGCGAAGAAAAAGGAAGGAGAAGATAAGGCTTTTCATCAGATGAATGCTATGTGGAATGGGGTGAATTTGACATTAGCAGGCTTCGGATTGTATTCTGCAATCACGGCTGACCCCGCTTCGTTTGGACTCTATGAGACCTTTAATGAGCAGCAAAAATTGCAGAAAATTTTGCTTTTTAATGCAGGATTGGACGTGGGCTATATGGCGGGCGGATTGTATTTGCGTGAGAGAGGGAAAAACACTCTAGACCTTGAAAAATCAGCGAGATATAAAGGTTGGGGAAGGTCAATAATACTGCAAGGTGCCTTTTTGTTTGCTTTTGATTTGGGAACTTATTTTGTTTTATCTGGGAATAATTCTGAATTGAAAGGACTGCTGGAAGGACTTTCATTTAGTGGGAATGGAGTAGGGTGGAAGATGGTTTTTTAGATTTATACTCTTGTTTATTAGTCCACACTTCGACAAACTTAGTATTCGTTAGTTCTCTGACTTTCAGAGATATAGTCGAATACTAAGTTTGTCGAAGTGCAGGCTTATGAAACAATACTCTGCTCTATCGAATCACGTTAACTTTTATGCTACGTTGCCCCTCTCCCACATCCAATACCAAGAAGTATAAACCAGAAGAGATATTTCTACTATCTAAATTCAGACTCACTTTGTGATTACCCGCTGCACGGCGACCGCTAGCTTTATTAAAATCTAATACTTTTTGACCTAAGATTGATTGTAAGGAGACTTGCACGTCCATTGCTTCCGTTAATTCGTAATCCAAAGTCAAATAATCACTGGCAGGATTAGGAAAGACTTTGAAAGAGAACTTAGTATCTAAATTTTCTACCTCTGAAATCGTAGAGAAAACGGCAATCAAAGTATCTTGCTGACTAATCGAGTAAGTCGTCCTAAATTCATTTTCATCTGCAATTAGATTACCCGCAGTACTTTCCCAATGACTAAATGCATATGTATCTTCAAAATCATTGAAAACCTTTGCTTTGATATTATTTTCCATACCACCATAATAGTTTCCTTGCCATGGAAACTCTTCGATATCCAAAGTATTGAAGTCTATTTCTCCAATACCGTCTGGTTGTGTCATCAAAGTCACATTGTAAGGACCTGAAAGCTCCGAATAACAATCAGTCATAGTTGTATTTACTGCCTCACATCTTTGATTGATGAAATCTTTTAAATCATCTACATTAGACTCCCATTCTGTCATAGAACCACCCCAGCGTGCTATTTGTGCAGGCATTTCTGGTTCAATCACTACTAACATACTATCTAATTTTTCAATCATATTCTCACAAGTATAGACAGTATTCATCATGTCTGCATAGCGACTATAGTATAATTGCTTAAATGTTGGACTTTCTTCTAAGAGTTTTAAGAATATTTTTTCATGTTGTCCGACATCTTCTTGAAAAAAAAAGAATTGATCCATGAAATCTGCAATATCTTCTAGATCACATGGTTGTGCATTAGGACTAATATCTGGAACACCACTGTAATTAATATAGTAATCAAAAGTCGCGTCTAAATCCCAAAGAATATATCCCCATTTCTTATGCTTGCCTTCGGGGTTTAATCCACGCCACCAGCCTGTGTTATAATTTAACCAATCTGAGGCAACTACCGTTAAATTGACAATCATATAATCAATCAAAGAAGTCATATTGATACTGTCTTCTGCAATTTGGTAATTAGCTTCATTACTCATGTCATTTTCTAAGATAAAATCACGTAACTCTACCCATTCATTTAATGCTCTTTGACCGCCATATTCAATTTCGGTATCACCCCAAGTTGATAAATATTGTATCTCATATTTTCCCTGGTCATAGTATTCTTTAGTATAATCATGATCAACAGGACGTTCTCTCATGCCATACACACCCCAGTATTGTCCGTTTAAAAATACAATGACACGCTCATTTGCTCTTAAATCTAATTCCATTTCACCCTTTTGCGCTAATTCTTGCACATACTCGTCACGAATGTGCGTACTACCTTGGTGTTCAAAATCATCAATCGCAGGATAATTGTCATCTCCTGAATTACGAAACATGAATTTTTGGTACTCATCGCGTTCAGAATAGCTAAAAAGTGGTGCATTTACTGCTTTTGAATAGCCCATTTCATCCCGAGATACCCAATCAATGCTACGGTGGTCTAATACCCAAGAGTCTTGTCCGTGGCGATTTAAATCTCCAAATGAAGTTGCTTCTCTTTCACCATCCACATTAAAGTATTCAAGAGAACCAATAGGAATAAGTTCTCCTTGTCCATTAGCCAAATCAATGACGTCGTCTGCTGCTACAGAAAAGACGGCAAGTGAATAATTTTCGTCAATTAGATAGGTATTAAAATCCATTTTACCTGTCAAAATATTTTCATCATTTGAAAATGCTTGTGCTTTGACGACCGTTGTCGTTTCTATTGTAATTGGGGCTGTGTATTCTGGAGATTCAGATGTAGGATTGTCGCCATTTGTTGTGTATCTTAATACCGAATTAGATTCATTATTCGTAATTGTTACAGTCTGTGTACCTGAGTAGAAACCTGCATTTAGGCTCATTGTCGGTGTCTGTGTATAGCTCACAAATTGCTCAGAATTGTCATTTGAAGTACCAAAAGTAGGTTCTGTACAAATCATCCATTGATCACTTCCGTCAGTCATGCGACAACGTGAACTTTCTACCAATGTCAATTGCAGAGGAAACATTTCTAAAACATTAGCATTGGCATCAGAAAGTAAGACAACTTCATTTTCTTTAGTTTGCGCTAATTTAAAATTTGTGTGATATTCACCATTAACGAAAGCGTCTCGTCCTGAACATAAAAAGACTAAATGACCGTTAGCAGGAATAGTTGTATTTGTAGGTATTTTCCATTTTTCAGGTTTATTTTCTTTGTCAGACAAGTGCCAACCACTTATATCGACATCGCTATCGCTGCTATTATATAATTCTATCCAATCTTCCGTTTTTTGAAAGCTATCTGTAAAACCATTCAGATTAGAGGCAGAATATTCATTAATATGTACTTGCGCAGATGCTGAAATTGCAAAAAGAAAGGATAGTAAAGTGAAGTAATTCTTCATATTTTATTACTTGATTTGTTATTTCTGTTGATTAGTAAAAGTGATTTAATAAGTTGAGCCAT